>JBDLSY010000001.1:0-2611 GCA_039805985.1 Pseudomonadota bacterium
ACGTGCTATCCTAGTACAGCCTAATTTACTGTTTACAAAGACAATGGTTTGTTGTGTAGTACGTAATTGATTATGGTTGTCAGTAGAGTTTGTAGTTAAATCTGTAGTTAAATTTTGAATAGCGTCTTGAGTATTTTGTTTAAGCAAAGCGATTAAAACTGAATCTTTATCACCTTGTACTTCAATGACACATTGCTTAACATTGGTCGCGGTTGCATTGCGCTTTGCGGTTTCAATATAATGCGGCGTTTGTGTTAAAAATGTTTGGGCTAGTTTACGAATAGCTTCATTAAAAGTAGCACTAAATAATAAAGTTTGACGCGTTTTAGGCAGCAATGCAACAATACGGTCTAAATCAGGCATAAACCCCATGTCTAACATACGGTCAGCTTCATCAAGCACTAACATACTAACTTGCGATAAATTTAATACTTTGCTTGTAACGTGGTCTAGTAAACGTCCTGGTGTTGCCACTAAAACATCTACACCAGCCCGTAATTGTGCCTCTTGTGGCTTAAAATCCATTCCACCAAACACGACTGCAGTCCTAATGGGCGTTGTTTTGGCATAATCACGTAAATTGACATAAATTTGATCAGCTAATTCACGAGTAGGTGCAAGAATCAAAGCCCGAACAGGATGGCGTGCAGGGCTAGGGCTACTACTTGCTAAGGGCAGCAGACGATGCAGAATAGGTAAAGAAAAAGCAGCTGTTTTACCTGTTCCAGTTTGTGCTGTCCCCATTACATCAAGTCCTTTCATAACCAAAGGAATAGCTTGCGTTTGAATAGGTGTTGCAACGGTATAACCCATTGCCAATACTGCTGATTCTAAGCGTGGGTCTAAGTTAAAACTGGAGAAAGGTGCAGTATCACAGGGTGCAACTGACACAATTAAATTGTCTGGTTGAGAGATTATTTCTTGGTTCATACCTTATTTTACGGCTTCAAAATAAAAAAATCGTTTGACGGTATATAAAAACATATAAATAAATATTATTTTTATTGCTTTTTTTAAAATATCTTCAAAATATCTTCAAAATATCTTCAAAATATTTTTTAAAATTTATAACTATTATGAATATTATGAACAGTGTGCAGGTAACTCAACAATAAAATTACACCCTTTACTAGTATTTTCATACCATAAACGGCCATGCGCTGCTTCAACAACAGTGCGACAAATCGCTAAACCCATACCCATACCCTCTTCTTTAGTACTAAAAAAAGCACTAAATATTTTTTTTCCCAGTTCATCAGTAACGCCGTCACCACAATCAGATACGCAAAAATGAACTTTACTTTCAGTATCAGTTTGATAGTGCTGAATATTAATAGAAAGACTACGGTCATTGATAGCTAAGTGTTTCATAGCCTCCATAGCATTGCGGGTTAAATTTAGCATCACTTGTTCTAACATTAAACGGTCAATTAATACGTCAGGAATGGTCTGTGCTGACTTCAACACAACTTGAGTTTTCAAATGTTTAGCCTGTAATTCAATTAAAGGGTATATGCCTTTTAATACTATGCGTAAATCAACACTCTCTCGCACAGAAATTTTTCGCCGTACAAAATCATGGATACTACGAATGACTAAACCAGCCCGCTGTGCCTGCTTACTAATACGCACAAGTCCTTCTTGAATATCATTAGGTTGAGCTGTACCCGATTCAAGCATATTTAAGGTAGCCGTTGCATAACTGGAGATAGCTGCCAGCGGCTGATTTAATTCATGAGACAAAGTACTAGACAATTCACCCATAGTCGCTAACCGTGCTTGCTGGGCTAACTGTTCTTGTTGCTGACGGGTAATAAGTTCTATATTTTTTTGATAAGTCGTATCTACAATAGAACTCATCCAGCCTGTTTGTATACCTTGAGCATTGAGTAGAGGAGCTTCAAAAATTAATACAGGAAAGCGAGTACCATCTTTACGCATAAAAATAGTTTCAAAGCCGTTTGAATGAATATCATCGACGGATAATTGCTGTTTATGCCTTGCTTGATATTCAGGTATCTCTTCAGGTGGCCAATAAGGCATCGGTAAAGGACACCCCACAAGTTCTGTCATAGAGAATCCCAGCATACGACACAGTGCAGGATTGACATAAATGGTCACACCCAAAAAATCACGCGCCCGTAGCCCTGTTACCAAAGAATCTTCCATCGCCTTTTGTAGGGCATATTGTTGCTCAAGTACTCTTTGCACCTGTAATCGCTTACGTACATCAATACACAATAACAATACCGAAAATACTAATAAAGCGGCTAAAGACAAAACAGTGTTCGTTAAAAAGTTAGGAAAAAATGAAGCTGATGCTGCAAAGTCAATCAACTTAAATTGCAAAGAAAGTCCTGGTAACTCAAGAAGACTAATAGCTGACTGTCCAACAAATTGTCGTTGAAATAGTTTATTTTCAACGATTAACTGTCCGTTTGGTAATAAAAAAGCTGTATCAGTATCCAACTCAAACTGTTGGGTCATTTGAGATAAAATTCGCTGTAAACTATAAGTGAACCTAATATAACGGTAGCCCATACTGTGAGGTTGCATAAGCCATAAGTCTATAACATAGGCATTTTTATCAAGTACTTTATCTTTATCAAGT
>JBDLSY010000002.1:0-4086 GCA_039805985.1 Pseudomonadota bacterium
GTTCAACCGCTTATGCTTTGTCATCAAATGGGCCTATTGTTCACCCAGCAGTCACTGGTTTTGTTTTAGTGCCTGTTGCCCCGCAAACTTTATCCAACCGCCCCATTGTTTTGCCTGACCATTCTGTCATTGATGTACTACTAGAACCCACCAGCCGTGGTCTGGGTGCTATGGTTAGTTTTGATATGCAACAATGGCCTGCCTTACAAGCTCATGATGTTGTACGTTTAAGTAAATCACCGCTTAAAACGATATTGGTTCATCCTTTGTCTTACGATTATTACCATACTTTGCGACATAAACTACATTGGACATACAATCCAATCGTGCCTCATTTACAGAGTACAGCAGCAATTTAGTCATACACTAGTTATTTTTAAACACGCTTGTTTTTTAGATATTTTTAGATATTTTTAAGTACATTTAAGTATTTTTATTTTTTTAATATTATTTTCTTTCTCTGATGCTATTAAATCTTGACCTTAAAAATTTTGTATTAATTGAACGTACTCACTTAGAGTTTAGTTCAGGTTTAACAACGCTAACAGGGGAGACAGGGGCTGGAAAATCGATTTTACTAGATGCTTTAAGCTTTGTATTAGGCGGTAAAGCAGACATCAACTGGATACGTCATGGTCAAAATAAAGCTGATATTTCTGCTACATTTACGCCAAACCAAGCTGCATATCAATGGTTATTAAACAATGATTTTATTGAAACTACAGTCATTCCTGCCGCCATAGAGACGCAAATACTGTATATTCGCCGAACCATTGATATTAATAACCGTAGCCGTTGTACCGTTAATGGTTCAATCGCAACAATAAGTCAATTGCGTGATTTAGGTGAATTTTTAATTGATATTCATGGGCAAGGTGAACATCAGTCGTTGCTAAAATTAAATAATCAACGCTTATTGTTAGATGCGTATGCAGACAATCAATTAGCCCGTAAAACGGTACGTTCCAGCTGGGACCATTTACAAATTAGCTTAAAAGCCTTACACAATGCCGAAATTCAATACGCCCAACTAGAGGCACAACGTGAACAACTGGCGTGGGTATTTGAAGAATTATCAGCTATTCAACCGATAACAGGCGAATGGGAACAGTTAGAAACAGACCATAAACGCTTGTCTCACAGCGCTACTTTACTGACTCAATTACAAGACGTTTTAACTGTTTTAGATGACTCTGAAGATTCATTGTTGCAACGCACACGCAGTTTAAATGCTACAGTCAATCACTTATCAAAATATGATATACAAATGACTCAACTAGCTGAACCACTAGAATTAGCGTATATTCAACTGCAAGAAGCTTCACACACTATTGCCAATTATTTAAACAAAATTGACTTAGATTCAGAAAAATTAGTCACCATAGAATCACGTATAGCGACTCTGCACAGTGTTGCTCGCAAATTACGTTTACCGCCCGCTGATTTACCAGAACGCTTTAAAACAGTACACGCTGAACTAAACCGTTTAAACGCCGAACAAGATTTTTCAGTCTTACGCAATGCAGTGGTGGCGGCACAAAAATACTATGATATCGCAGCGAATAGCTTATCTAAAACACGTGTTGATGCCGCTAAAAATCTGGGGCATGAAATCACACAAGTCATGCAATCATTGGCTTTGTCAGGTGGACAATTTGCCGTGACATGTACACCCAGTGCGGCTTGTGTTCATGGAATAGACACCATTGAATTTCAAGTCAGTGCTAATATAGGTCAGCCCATACGGCCTTTAGCAAAAGTCGCTAGTGGTGGTGAATTAGCCCGCATTAGCTTGGCATTGTGTGTGGTTACCAGTAATCAAACGGTCATACCTACTTTAATTTTTGATGAAGTAGATAGTGGTATTGGCGGTGCAACTGCTGATATTGTGGGTCAAAAATTACGCCAGCTTGGTAAAAGGGTACAAGTATTGGCAGTGACACATTTACCACAAGTAGCCGCCAATGCACATCAACAACTTAAAGTCAGTAAATCATTGATGGATAATATTACTTTATCTACTGTACTGGCTTTAAATGAAGCTGAACGGTGTCAGGAAATCGCCAGAATGTTGGGGGGTGAGTATATTACTTCAACTACGCTACAACACGCTCAAGAATTACTCACTGTAGCCGCACAGCGTGTAGTGGATTAAAACTATAAAGATTTAATTATTTATGAATACCTCTTCAATAAACCTTTCTAAATCATCTAATTTATCCAAATTTGATGATACATTGCCACGGATTACAGTTGGAACATTACATATTGCTAGTTCCTTGTATGACTTAGTGAATCAAGCAATATTACCGAATACAGGTATTACTGCTGAACATTTTTGGCAAGGATTTGAATCCATTGTGCAAGACCTTGCCCCTAAAAATAGGGCATTATTAGCGGAACGCGAACGTTTACAAGCCGAATTAAATCAATGGCACACCAATAATCTAGGTGCAATTGAAGGTGATATTGCAATGCAGCAGTATCAAGCATTTTTAGAAAAAATCGCTTATTTAGTGCCAGAACCTGATGATTTTAATATTACAACAACACACGTAGATAGTGAATTAGCCCAACAAGCAGGCCCACAATTAGTTGTTCCCATACTCAATGCACGTTACGCTTTGAATGCTGCCAATGCGCGCTGGGGTAGCTTATATGATGCACTGTATGGCACTGATGTGATTGATGATACCAATCCTTGTGAAAAAATAACCGCTGACGGTAAAGCATACAATCCTGTCCGCGGTGCTAAAGTAATTGCCTATGGACGCAGTGTTTTAGACCGTTACCTGCCTTTAAACCAAGGTGCATCACATACCCAAGCCACCGCTTACAGTATTGTCAATGGCGTACTACAAGTTCTTTTAAACACTGGCGAAATAGCTACTTTAAGTCATATTGAGCAGTGTGTCGGCTATCAGGGCAATGCCAATAATCCATCGAAAATCATATTATTACACCACGGTTTACATTTAGAAATAGTCATTGACCGTACCACAATGATTGGTGCAAGCGATGCAGCTGGTATTAGTGATATTATTTTAGAAGCTGCTTTGTCTACTATCTTAGATTTAGAGGACTCTGTTGCCGTAGTAGATGCTGATGACAAGGTATTGGCGTATCGCAATTGGTTAGGCATAATTCAAGGCCATTTAACAGAAACTTTAGAAAAAAAAGGTGTGCAGATAACACGTGGTCTAAATGCCGACCGTTTTTATACTGCTATTGATGGCACGCCCAATGGCTTGCATTTACAAGGCCGTGCATTGATGTTTTTACGCAATGTGGGGCATTTAATGACTCACCCTGCTATTTTGTACGAGCCTCAACTACCTAATCATATTAATCAATCGCTTGATATATCAAATATATTAAATACATCAAATATACCATCTACCACGCTATGCGAAATCCCTGAAGGCATTATGGACGCGGTGATTACCACGGCTATTGCCCTGCATGATTTAGCTAAACCAAGCGATAATTTATTACGAAATTCGCGTACAGGCAGCATTTATATTGTTAAACCAAAAATGCACGGACCTACTGAAGTTGCTTTTGCTTGTGAGTTATTCAGCCGTGTTGAAACTTTATTGGGACTGAAACATGCAACGGTTAAACTGGGTATTATGGATGAAGAACGCCGTACTAGCGTTAATTTAAAAGCTTGTATTGCCGCAGCATCAGAGCGAGTTGCTTTTATTAACACTGGTTTTTTAGACCGTACGGGTGATGAAATACACACGGCTATGCTGGCGGGTGTGATGTTACGTAAAGCCGATATGAAGCACAGTATTTGGTTAAATAATTATGAATTAAACAACGTAGTAGTGGGATTAGCGTGTGGCTTAAAAGGTAAAGCACAGATTGGCAAAGGTATGTGGGCTATGCCCGATTTAATGGCAAATATGCTTAAACAAAAAATCACACACGTTCAATCAGGGGCGAATACCGCTTGGGTTCCTAGTCCTACAGCGGCTACTTTACATGCCTTACATTACCACGATGTTGATGTATCAAATTGTCAAACACAATTACAACTACAAATACAACTACAAACACAACAACATACACAACACAATA
>JBDLSY010000003.1:0-4906 GCA_039805985.1 Pseudomonadota bacterium
GTTTTAAATGTGATAAACAAGCCGTGTAAAAAAAATGGCTTTGTAATTTGTGGGCATCAATAAAAATACAGTCATATTGATAAAATGGATCTGACTTTTGAATTTTTCGTTGCTCTAGCCATCGTAAAGCATCGCTATGATAGACATGAACATTATGAATATTTAAGTGATTTAAATTGATTTTAGTCTGTTGATAATTAATTAAACCAATGTCTATGGTGTCTAATTGCCCGCCCCAATCATATAAAATATTGCCAATCCACGCACTAGATACGCCAATAGCACTGCCGATTTCTAACATATATTTAGGTGGATATTGCTGAAGTAAAGTGCGTAAAAAATAAGCATTTTTAATACTAATCACAGGAATACGTTCACTTAAAGCCTGCTTTTGCAATAAGTACCAATTGTTTAAAAAAGTATTTTTATAATTTAATTTACAATTTAAATCAGTTGAATAATTTAAATTACTGTCAAGAGAAATGGTCATACTTTTTAACAACTTATTATTTATTATTATTTTTATTTATTATTATTTTTATTTATTATTTATTATTATTCTTATTTATTATTTATTATTTATTATTTTTTTAATCATAATTCGTCATAATTCGTCATAAACACTACAATTAGTAATTACTCAATTTTAATTTATAAGCACTATTCATCGAATGCCGACCTCTGTAATGCCCAACCACGCCCCTAGTACTGTGCCTGCGATTATGGCACACAACATACAGTTTGCATATCCCAATACTCAAAGAGCTATTTTAAAAGGCGTTAATTTTTCTTGTCCAACGGGCAAAGTAACTGCCATCATGGGCGGCAGTGGTAGTGGCAAAACCACTTTATTGCGTTTAGTAGGGGGATTGTTCTTACCCAATAGCGGTCAGCTGACTGTTTTAGGACAAAATATTGCTACAGTTAAAGGCGATAATTTATTAGCATTACGTAAGCGTATGGGGTTTTTATTTCAATTTGGCGCCTTGTTTACTGATTTAACCGTGTTTGAAAATGTCGCCTTTCCATTACGGGAACACACTACTTTTGACAACGAAGTCATTGCTGATTTAGTCTATATGAAACTGCATGCGGTAGGCTTACGCGGTGCAGCACAATTACTGCCCAGTCAAATATCAGGTGGCATGGCAAGGCGAGTCGCTTTGGCACGGGCAGTTGCATTAGACCCGGAGCTTATTTTATATGATGAACCTTTTGCAGGCTTAGACCCGGTGTCTTTAGGGGTTACTGCTCAATTAATTCGCCGTTTAAACGATGCATTGGGTGCTACGTCAATTATTGTGTCTCATGATATCGCCGAAACTTTTTCAATTGCAGACCATGTCATTGTGTTGTCGCAAGGGCGTGTGTTAGCAGCGGGTTCACCCAGCGAGTTACGCCAACACTCTGACTCTGAATTGCAACAATTTTTACAGGGTACGCCTGATGGCCCAGTAAAATTCCATATGCCTGCCCCTGACTATGCACAGATGTTAGGGCTAAATACGCCAGTAAATACTACATTAAAAATATGAAACAATTTTTATCACGGCATTACTACTTTAGTATAGTTATTGAGATTTTTTATTTAAGCACAATATAAGCATAATATTATGAATTTATCACATATTGGTTATTTAGTACGGTGTTCAGTTGTGAACGCTTTGACAATTTTATCGCGTTATGTTCGTTTTATACTATCACTCATATTAAATAGTGCTGATGTACTGCGTCGTCCGCGTTTAACCGTTACTCAAATATATCAGTCAGGGTATTTATCATTATTGATTATTGGTATTTCGGGTTTATTTGTTGGTTTTGTACTGTCTTTACAGTTATATTATTTGTTAGCAAAATATGGCAGTGCTGATTTAGTCGGTTTGGCAGTCAATTTATCTTTAGTGCGTGAATTAAGCCCTGTGGTGACTGCCTTATTGTTTGCTGGCCGTGCAGGGACTGCTTTAACTGCTGAAATAGGTTTAATGAAAGCGGGTGAACAACTGACCGCGATGAGTATGATGGGTGTTAATCCGATTCGCCGTATTATGGTTCCTCGATTTTGGGGCGGGTTTATAGCTATGCCGCTGTTAACTGCTGTATTTAGTACAATGGGTTTAATGGGTGCATGGTTGATTGTTGTTATTTTAGTCGGTGCTGATTCGGGCAGTTTTTGGGGGCAAATGCAAGTATCCGTTGATTGGTGGCATGATGTAGGGCAAGGTTTAATTAAAAGTGTGTGTTTTGGAGGGTTAGTGACTAGTATTGCATTGTTTGTTGGGTATGAATCTGAACCTACGCCTGAAGGTGTCGCCAATGCAACCACTAAAACAGTTGTTGCCAGTAGCTTGGCTGTGTTAGCCTTAGACTTTGTATTAACTGCATTTATGTTTTAGGCTTAATTTTATTCAATGCAACACTTATTGTTTAAAAATATTATCATTTATATTGCGTATTCATGTTGATATTCATGTTGATATTTATGTTGATATTTATATTATTTTTTACTAAAAAAGCGAAAGAGAATTTATGGAAAAGAAGCATTACGATGTGTGGGTAGGGCTGTTTTTATTACTTGGTTTAAGTGCCTTAGTATTTTTAGCACTTAAGGCGGCTAACTTAGCTAGTTTTAATACAGGTAGCACTTACCGTTTAACGGCAAATTTTGATAATATTGGTGGTTTAAAAAGCCACGCACCGATTAAAAGTGCTGGTGTAACCATAGGACGCATTGAATCAATTGAATTTGATAATTCAGATTATCAGGCTAAAGTCACTATGAATATTGATACTAAAACGGTATTCCCAACGGATAGCTCCGCCAAAATTTTAACAGCAGGCTTATTGGGTGAGCAATATATTGGTTTAGATGCAGGCGGTGCTAGTGAAATGTTTAAGCCAAATGATAAAATTACCGAGACTCAATCTGCCATTGTGCTAGAAAAATTAATTAGCCAGTTTATGTTCAATAAAGCAGCGGATACAACGGCTAAACCAACAACGCCTTAAATATTTTTACTTATGAATCAAAATTATCAACATTATCAAAATAATGACTTAATACGTTTAATGCGTTGCTATTCAAGCTTAATACGCTATGTGCTGATAGCTGTATTGGCTAGTTTATCTATAGGATGTGCGTCTGTTACTACACCTAATGCAAAAGATCCCTTTGAGTTTTACAACCGTACTATGTTTAAGGTAAATACCACAGTAGATACTGCAATAACTCAACCTATCGCACGAGGCTATACTGCGGTGATACCTAGCCCCATACGTGATTGTGTGGGCAATATGTTTGATAATTTAAAAGTACCCTTTTCAGCACTCAACAACGTATTACAAGGCAAGTTACAAGCAACCTGTGAAGATATGACAAGGTTTGCTCTTAATACGACTGCTGGGTTAGCGGGCTGTTTTGATGTTGCTACTAAAATAGGTTTGCCTAATCATAAAGAAGATTTAGGGCAAACACTGGCTGTCTGGGGTGTTCCCGCTGGTCCTTATATTATGTTGCCTTTGTTAGGACCTAGTAATGTACGCGATGGCTTAGCAAGGATAGGGCAAATGGCCATTAATACACCGATTGATCGCAATATTATCACTAAAGATATTGACCATGTCCCCACACGTAACACCTTGTTGGGCGTAAATTTAGTGCAAACACGCGCTGAACTATTACCCGCAACTGATGCTTTGAAAAAAATGGGGGTCGATGAATACGCTTTTGTACGCGATGCTTCTATTAATCGCCGTCAAAATCAAGTCTACGATGGCAATCCACCTGACGAACCCAGATCTGACGATGTAACTGATGTGTATAGTGATAGTGAAACGACTACATCAACAGTAAGTCAGTAGTAAAAAATATAAAAAATATAAAATTCTACACGCACACTAGACACTATTTACGCAAAAATAACGACTTAGCTACTTTACTATTTTTGCGTAAATTTTACCTAATTATTAAACACCTGATTTCAATAAACTCTGTCCTAATTGAGCGCGGCGTTGTAACCACAAAGCTGGACTATACGCTTCGTTACCTGTAGTCGTTTTTAACGCAGCCAAAGTCTGTGCAACGCGCGAGGGATTCAGTGTATCAGCCCATTCCAATAAACCTTGATGGTAACCTAAATTTAAGTCTAATATTGCTTGGTCAATGGCTTGTGGTGTCAATAGGCTTTGTTGTGCAAGTTCACATGCCATAGCAATACTCGTCAAGAGTACACGCTGGACAACAAAACCTGCACTGTCTCTAATAATACTAACGGCTTTTTGGGTACTTGCTAATAAAACAGAAGCACTATTTAGTCTATCAAAATTGGTGGCAGGATTAACCATTAAAGTTAATCGTTTAAGGGGTTCTAACGGTAAAAAACCGTCAATACCAACAGTACGGGCAGCGGGTAACTGGTGCAATAGTACTTGACTGCTGACATCTTGTCCCAGTGGGCTGCATATAACCAAAGCGGTATCACTGGGTGCACTGCCGCTGTGTTCTACCACAGTATTTGTATTTAATATACAGTGAACCAACCAATTACGTGTTTCAGGTTCCATAGGTGCTAACCATACACTACTAGGTAAAGAGGTATTTAAAGTGTTTACTTGAGCGGGGAATGTTTTTAAAACGGTTTGAGGTAAACTATCTAAGCTGTTTTTAGAAAGTCCAATCACATCACATAAAATAGATACCAGTGTAACTGTGTCTGTAACACCTTCAGTGAGAATAGCGTGGGCTTCAGTATGCTTTAAAAAATGAGTTAAATTGACTGGCGTTGATGATAAATGGTTCATAAGATAAACTAGGTAATTAAATAATAGCTATTGTAAGCAATCATTGCGGCAATAATACTTAGTAATCGTCAAAATGCAACTATTTTTGAGTCCTTCAAAAATAAATAAA
>JBDLSY010000004.1:0-6570 GCA_039805985.1 Pseudomonadota bacterium
ACACTTGTTTAAGGTTGTTTGGCGTAATCGCAGTACGAATAATATCGCCCGTTTTAATGGCATTTTTAATCGTTTGTATGAACTCATCTTCGTGCGTTTCGATTCTAAAACTGATTAAATACGTCCCAATATAAGCACTGACTACATCTAAAGCTTCTTGCGTATAACCGCTGGCGTTTTTGCCCCATTTGATGGGTTGCTTTTTATTGCTAATCAACGGCAAAGCGTCAGCGGTTTTCATAATCGCTGCTTTTTTGGTGTCTATCACACATAAAAACGGCGGCACATCTTCGCCTTTATCAAACGCTTGCTGCACATAATGCAATAATTGCGTAAACATTTGATAACTACTGTTTTTATAGCCATCTTTGGCTTCAAACCAAATTTCTTGGGTCTGAATGTCAATTAAATTTTTGCTATAGGTTTTTAAGCCCAAAGCTTTAATATAAGCATCTTTAACATCTTCTTCAGATTTGGCGGTACTTAGGGCAGAAAATAAGGTCATGGCGTTGGGGTGATGGGCTTTAAATCAATAAAGCCACCAGTTTACTGCATACGTATTAAACAATAAAACAATGTAACACCGTTTAATACCGTTAAAATAAGCCATACAAATAAAAATATAAGCAAAAATATAAGTAATAAGTCTAATCAGGTATGTACTAATTTAGTCAATATAAACTACTATAAACTGTCTATCTAATTTTAATCACTTTAATTATTTTAATCATTTTATGTTATCAACCCACTGGATAGACCGCTTACGCTTTGATGAAAATGGCTTAATTCCAGCCATCGCTCAAGATTATCAAACACATAAAATACTAATGGTTGCATGGATGAATTTAGATTCATTAATGATGACCGTTGCCAGCAAACAAGCCGTTTACTACAGTAGAAGCCGTCAAAAAATATGGCGAAAAGGCGAAGAATCAGGACACACACAATCGGTACATAGTATACGTACTGATTGCGATGGCGATGTTATATTGTTAAGCATAAACCAAAACTGTGGTATTGCTTGCCATACAGGACGAGAGTCATGCTTTTTTTATGAATTGTCTAGCGACCTAGAATGGCAGGCGGTTGAACCTATATTAAAAGATATGACTGAACATAACTGAATATAATTGAACATAATTGAACTGAATATAACTTAAATTAACTTAATTTAAATTAATCAAAAAAAAGCTTCTGGCATTGCCATAATAGTACTACCACCTGCTTTAATACGGGCGATACAACTATCGACTTCAGGCATTAGTTTTTGAAAATAGAAACGGGCTGTATGTAATTTAGCCACATAAAATGTATCGGGTTCAACATCGTTTTGCTGGGCAGTTTTAATCTGTTGTAATGCAATCTTTGCCATTCTTGCCCAAAAATAGCCATAGACTAAATGCCCTACAATCCGTAAATAATCAACGCTGGCAGCCCCTATTTCATCTGGATTTGCCATAGCTTTAACACCAATATGGCTGGTGAGCTTTGATATTTTCTGCCCTAATTCTATTAATGGCATTGTAAAGTCTATCATATCAATATCGACGGCGGCTTCATTTAAAAATATTTCAACTTCTTTGCCAAATAAATTGAGTGCTGCTCCTTGGTCTTTGAGGACTTTTCGTCCCAATAAATCTAAACTTTGAATCGCATTCGTTCCTTCATAAATCATATTGATTCTTGCATCGCGTACCAATTGCTCTATGCCCCAGTCGCGTAAATAACCGTGTCCTCCAAATACACCCAAACAATCACTGGCACACTGAAAACCGTTATCAGTCATAAAGGCTTTAACAACAGGTGTCATTAAACCTAATAACTGCTCACTGTTTTGACGTACAGTCGAATTAAGATGATTGTGGCTTTGGTCAATGAGCTGTGCAACCCAATATCCAACGGCACGCCCGCCTTCGGTATAAGCCCTTGCAGTTAATAAAGCACGGCGTACATCTGGGTGAACAATAATTGGATCAGCAGGTTTATTGGCTGATTTTACGCCGCTTAAACTGCGTCCTTGTAAACGGTCTTTGGCATAATTTTTAGCTATTTGATACGCCATATCAGTGATACCCAAGCCTTGCATACCTACGCCTAAACGGGCTGCATTCATCATCACAAACATAGCCTGTAAACCTTTATTAGGCTCATGAACCAAGTAACCCGTTGCATTTTCTAAAGAAAGCTGACAAGTCGCATTGCCATTAATGCCCATTTTATGCTCTAGTCCTGTACAGTAAATTGAATTTCTCTCATAGATACCTTCGGTATTTTTAATGATATGTCCTGTAGCATCTACTTGAAATTTAGGGACAATAAATAAACTAATTCCCTTGCTACCTTCAGGTGCATTGGGTAATTTGGCTAATACTAAATGAATAATATTGTCTGATAAATCGTGTTCACCTGCTGAAATAAAAATTTTATTGCCTGTAAGGGTATAACTAATACCGTCAGTATGCGGTAAAGCCCTAGTGGTGATTAAGCCTAAATCTGTTCCGCAGTGTGGTTCGGTTAAACACATCGTACCTAGCCACTCACCTGAAACCAATTTAGGTAAAAAACGCTGCTTTTGTTCTGGTGAGCCGTGTGCTTCTAATGCCATATATACCCCGTGGGCTAAACCAGGATACATGGCCCAAGCTTGGTTACTGGCGTACATCATTTCAAAAAAAGCCACTTCTAATACTCGAGGCAGCCCTTGTCCACCGTAAGATGGGTGAGCGGTTAAACCACTCCAACCGCCTTTTACAAATTCAACATAAGCTGCTTTAAAGCCGTCAGGTGTTTGAACGGTATGAGTTTTTGTATTTAGTAAACAGCCTTGTTGGTCGCCAATAGCATTAATCGGTTGCAATACTTGTGTACAAAAATCGCCTGCGGCTTCCAATACTTGATTAATCGTATCGGCGTCTACATCGGCAAATAGGGGTATTTCAGCGTATAATTTTTCTACATTGAGCAACTCGTGCAATACAAATTGTTGGTCACGTAAGGGGGGTGTATAAATATTAAAATGGGTATTAGAATTAGACATCATAAACTCCTTATACACGTTGATACAGGTTGATTGGTTATCCGTTTAATAATTTGTTATTTATTATTTATTGTTTATTTTAGTACTTTATATATTTTTTATATTTTATATTTTATTTTTTATTTTTTATTTTTTATTTGCAATGGCAGCTATAGCACTGTTACGCAATTCACGGTGTAAAATTTTGCCTACATTGCTCTTAGGTAAACTATTGACAAAGACTATTTTTTTAGGCCGTTTATAACTAGTCAAGCTTTTTGCGGCAAACTCTAATAGCTCTGCTTCAGTTAAATAACTCTCTTTTTTAATCACATACATACAAGGGATTTCACCCGATTTTTCGTGAGGAATACCAATTGCCGCACACTCTAGTACAGCGGGGTGCAATGCTACTACATTTTCTAATTCAAACGGATAGACATTAAAACCGCTGACTAAAATCATATTTTTAATACGGTCTACAATTTTTAAATGGCCGGCTTCAGTCATTAAGCCTAAATCACCGCTTCTAAAAAAGCCGTCTGGATACAATACTTTTACGGTCTCATCGGGTTGATTCCAATAACCTTGCATTAGTTGTGGGCCACGAATACAAATTTCACCTACTTCACCTAAAGCAAGGTTTTGCCCTTGTTCATCACGAATTACTATTTCTGTATCAGGCAGCGGTAAACCAACAGTGCCTGAATACTCTTGAGCAATTGCAATATTGCTACTGACCACTGGTGATGTTTCAGACAAGCCATAGCCTTCAGCAATACAACACCCTGTAGCGGCAAACCATTTGTCTGCAACTGCACGCGACACAGGCATACCACCACCATTGGTAATGACTAAGCCACTAAAATCAATAGTCTTAAAATCAGGGTGACTGACCAAAGCATTGTATAAAGTATTCACACCAGGAAACATATTAATTTTAAAACGGCTTAATGTTTTAATCATCTCGGGTAAATTACGTGGATTAGGAATTAAAATATTTTTTGCCCCTAAATTTGCCCCCATCATAGTAGACATCGTTGATGAAAAAATATGGTACATCGGTAAAGCACACACCATCACCAATTGATGATTAATAGGCAACTCTTTCATTTTAGGTTGCATCCACGCTTTTAATTGCAAGACATTAGATACAATATTGCGGTGCGTTAAAGCAGCACCTTTACTCACGCCTGTTGTCCCACCCGTATATTGTAAAAATGCAAAATCATTCATTGTGCTAACAACGGCTTGATAGCTTAACAAACGGGCTTGTGAACGCATAGCATTGAATGTAGTGGTATGTTGCGCCGGTAAATTAAACGCTGGAACTAGTTTTTTGACTTTACGTACAAGGTAATTAACAATGGGGGCTTTCCACCAACTTAAGCAATCACCTATACCTGTTACTACAACCTGTTTAACCGCCGTTTCTTGTAAAACACTCTGTAAAATATGGGCAAAATTTTCCAAAATAAACACCGCAGTAGCACCTGAATCATTCAGCTGGTGTTTAAGTTCTGTGGCGGTATATAAAGGATTGGTATTCACACACACCATACCTGCACGTAAAATACCTGCTGTTACGCAAGGGTATTGCAAAATATTAGGCAATATCACGGCGACTCGGTCACCAGGTTGTAAGCCTTTAAAACGTAACCAAGCCGCAATCTGTTTAGACTGTTTGTCTAATTCAGCATAGCTTAAGTCACTGCCCATGCAATGATAGGCGACTCGGTCTGCATGAGTGATATATACCTCGTTTAAGAGGTGGTTTAATGAGGTGTACACATCATAATTTAATGTCGCAGGAACATCTTTCGGGTAACTATTTAACCATATTTTATCAACAGAAGGTTGATGCGTAAAATTAGATACATTAAATACATTAGATATAGCAGATACTGTAGCCATAGCATTACGTTCCTTTATAGTTTTATTAATGTATTATTTTATTAATAGTTTACTGATGATTTATAACAAGATTATTTACTTACTTATTTACTTACTTATTTATTTATTTGCTTATTTAAGTATCTACTTATCTACTTACTTACTTATTTATTTTAGACCTTTAGGAATTGGAAAGTGTACGTGTTCTTCTACACCCTCTAATTCACGCACACTGACTGCACCTAATGTTTTTAACCGTATTAATACAGCTTGAATTAAAACATCGGGGGCAGAAGCACCAGCGGTTACCCCTACGCGGCTAATATTTAATAACCAATTTGGATTAATTTCACTGGCATTGTCCACCATATAAGCAGGTACATTTTTTAAACGAGATACTTCTACTAAACGATTAGAATTACTGCTGGTTGGGCTGCCGACTACAATAATCAATTCAACTTGAGTAGACATCACCTTGACTGCATCTTGACGGTTTTGTGTGGCATAGCAAATGTCAGCCTTTTTTGGGGCTTTGATATTCGGAAAGCGGTGTTGTAGGGCTTTGACAATATTTAAAGTATCGTCTACTGATAAAGTGGTTTGACTGACATAGGCTAATCGATTTGTTTGGACGGGGTTTAACAGGGCGACATCAGCTTCAGATTCAACTAAGTACATACCAATACCATCATCAGCTTGCCCCATAGTGCCTTCTACTTCTGGGTGTCCTGCATGGCCAATCATCACAATGTCATACTGTTCTTTACGCAACTTCATAACTTCAATGTGTACTTTGGTCACCAAGGGACACGTAGCATCAAACACATTTAATAACCGTGCTTCGGCTTGTTTACGCACTAAGCGGGGTACACCATGAGCACTGTAAATAAGTGTACTGCCTACAGGTACATCGTTTAGGTCTTCAATAAAAATAGCCCCTTTATTTTTTAAATCAGCGACTACAAAGGTATTATGAACAATTTCGTGTCGCACATAAATAGGTGCACCAAACTTAGTTAATGCGAGTTCAACAATTTCAATTGCACGGTCTACACCCGCACAAAATCCACGGGGATTGGCTAAAACAATGTCTAAAGAGTTGAGTGTTTCTGTAGTATTCATAATGTTTTATATTTAAGGTCTAAAAAATAATTCTAAAAATGATTTTAATAGTTTTAAAGAAGCCTATTAAAGAAGTCTATTAAATAAATTTAAAAATAATCAGTTTAATCAGTTTAATCAGTTTAGCTAACAATCTTTGTACAATATAACTATGAAAATGCGTATTATTTCCACCGATACTACACCATCAATTCAATCGGTTGCTGTGTATTGCGGTTCATCTTCAGGGACTGACCCTGCTTATTCTCACGCGGCTAAACAAGTGGGTTATGGCTTGGCTGTTCGGGGTATTCGTTTGGTATACGGGGGCGGGTGTGCTGGTTTAATGGGCGATGTTGCCAATGCGGCTTTGTTAGAAGGCGGTACGGTCGTCGGGGTTATTCCCGACCGCTTAGTCAGCAAAGAAGCCGCCCATAAAAGCCTGACACAATTACACATAGTGCCTGATATGCACACCCGTAAAAATATGATGATGGACTTATCTGACGGATTTATCACTTTACCAGGCGGCATTGGTACATTTGAAGAGTTGTTTGAAG
>JBDLSY010000005.1:0-17318 GCA_039805985.1 Pseudomonadota bacterium
AACTTTAATGGGCTTATATGCTAGCCAAGGTAATTTGTTTACACAGTGTGAAGCAGAAGGCTTTCGCCGTATCACGTATGCCCCAGACCGCCCTGATGTAATGTCTCGTTATGAGGTAACATTGTGTGCAGACAAAATTCAGTACCCTGTTTTGCTATCTAATGGCAATTTAATCGCTTCGGGCGATATGCCAAATGATAACCAAAGACACTACGCTATATGGCAAGACCCACACCCAAAACCCAGCTATTTGTTTGCTATAGTCGCTGGTGATTTAGTCGCAAATGAAGCGTGGATTAATAACCCACACGTAAAAAATGGGCAGTCTCTTTTACAAATTTATACCCGTCCTGCCGACCAACTTGCCACACAATGGGCTTTAGACAGCTTAAAAGCCAGTATTGCATGGGACTTACATACTTTTGGACGCTATTTAGATTTAGAGCGTTATATGGTGGTAGCCGTAGGTGATTTTAATATGGGGGCAATGGAGAATAAAGGTTTAAATATTTTTAATACAGCCTATGTATTAGCACAGCCTGAAATGGCAACGGATACTGATTATGGCAATATTGAAGCAGTTATTGGCCATGAATATTTTCATAATTGGACAGGGAACCGCATTACTTGCCGCGATTGGTTTCAACTCACTTTAAAAGAAGGCTTAACAGTTTACCGTGATCAATTATTTAGTGCGGATCAAGCGGCTGGTTTTGGTCATGCAGTATTAAGTGAGGCAGCGGTAAGCAGTGCTAAAGCGGTATGCCGTATTAATGATGTTATTACCCTTAGGGCTGCACAGTTTGGTGAAGATATAGGGCCTATGGCACACCCTATACGGCCTGATAGTTTTGAAGAAATTAGTAATTTTTATACTACAACAGTGTATGAAAAAGGGGCTGAAATTATTCGTATGCAAGCTTTGTTAGCCAATGCCGCCACACCAGCAGGTGATGGTTTTAGACGCGGTATGGATACTTATTTTGAAAGCCATGATGGTCAAGCAGTTACCTGTGATGATTTTTTACAAGCAATTAGTCAAGGTAGCGGTGTTGATTTAAGTCAATTTAAGCGCTGGTACGAACAAGCTGGGACACCCGTAGTAACTGCAGCAGGAGTTTATGATGCAATCGCCAAGCGGTACACCTTGACTTTACAACAGCATAACCCTTGTGTTGGTATTGAAACTGCTGATTTAACTTTAATTAAGTTACCTTTGCATATTCCTGTATTGATGGGCTTACTTAATCAAGTGGGTGTCATTGATAGTACTTTTAATGGCCAGTGTACTGATGAACACTTGTTACACTTAACGCAAGTAAAACAGATATTCATTTTTGAAGATGTCGCGAATGAGCCTATTCCTAGTTTACTACGCCAATTTTCTGCCCCTGTTAGGTTGCAATATGACTACAGCCACACAGATTTAGCCTTGTTATTAAGCCACGATAGCGATGCATTTAACCGTTGGGAAGCGATACAACGCTTGTATGAACGTTGGATTTTTGCTTATTATGAAAATACATCTTCTGCTACAGATTCAAGTGTATTAACAAATTTATTAGCAAATATCGTTTGTACTGCATTAATGCCTATATTGAATGACGCAAACCTTGCGGCTGCTTTTAAAGCCACATTGTTAAATGTCCCTAGCTATAACGCTTTGGCTGATTCAGTAGCACATAATCTACGTCCACAGGCTTTATATGCAGCCCGCGAATCAGTTATAAACCAGCTAGCACAAGGTTTAAAAAGTACTTTACCGATTTTGTATGAGCAATTAAGTAATCACGCGCCTTATAGCCCTGATAGCACTCAAGCAGGCAAGCGAGCATTACGCAATACGGTATTAATACTGTGGTTACGTACTGGAGATAAAGTAGCGGTACAACAAGCCCAAGGACAGTACCGCCGCACCCATAATATGACTAACCGAATAGCTGCTTTAAGTGGATTGTTACAACACACTGCGATAGGTGAGGCCAGTGAGTTATTGCCTGAAGCTGATGATTTTTATTTACGCTTTGAAGACAATGATTTAGTGATTGATAAATGGTTTGCACTGCAAGCAACATTACCTTATGTACCAATAAATTTTATTCAAACTTTGTTAGCACACCCTGCTTTTAAATGGACTACCCCAAACCGTATGCGTTCAGTGGTGTTTCGTGTTTGTTTTGCTAATCCTGTGGTGTTTCATAGCGAAGCAGGCTATGCTTTTTGGTTAAGTGGTTTAGAGCAATTAATCGTTATTAATCCTGATGTTGCCGCACGTTTAGCCCGTGCGATGGATTCATGGCAGCGGTATGAACCTTTATTAGCACAGGCTATGCAAATTAAAATTCAACAAGCATTAAAATTACCTAATTTACCAAACGGCGTTGCCGAAATATTAAATAAAGCTTTGTTAAATAAACATTCAACTTAAAATTCAATTTTTTATTCAATTTTTTATTCAATTTTTTATTCAATTTTTTATTTAATTTTTTATTTAATTTTTTATTCAATTTTATTTAATTAATTACTATGACTGTTACACAGGTGTTATGGCTTAACGTGGCAGTTAATGTACCATTGCAGGCTTTACCACCTGACACGGCATTAAGCAATGGCGTTGATTACGTTTGGCGAACCGATGATTTATCAAGTTCAAGTATTTTACCCAGTCAAGGCAGTATCGTACTGATTCACTGGGCGGGTCGGCGGTGTTTAGGTGTGGTTTTATCTATATTGCCTGAACCGCGTTATGACCCCCAAAAAATCTTACTTGCACAACTGTTGCCCAATTTAGGCCATAAAGTATTGCCTAATACCGTATTAAAATTAGCAACATTTGCCAGTCAATATTACCACCGTACAGTGGGTGAAGTGTTATTGCCTACAGTGAGTGTGGCGTTGCCCGTCATTAAAAATACTCTTAATACGATTAATGATAATTCATCAAAATTACTAAAACCGTTAAAACCACTAAAACCATTGTTACGACACGCATTAATCGTAGCAATACCCACAGCTGAACAAGCTATCGTATTAAGTAATTTAACTGAAGACTGTTTTGGTGTTCATTTATTGTATGGTATTACAGGCAGCGGCAAAACAGAGGTCTATTTAAGCCGTGCAGCTCAAGCAATTAAACAAGGCAAACGCGTATTGATTTTAGTGCCTGAAATTGTTTTAGTTCCTGCTATGTTAGCCCGAGTAAAAATAGCTTTACCCAATGCTAAACACGCCGTATTACACAGTAATATATCAGCCGCTAAACGGCGTACAACATGGCTAGATTGTTTATCAAATGACATTGATATATTAGTTGGTACGCGGTTAGCTATTTTTACACCCTTGTCTAATCTTGGTTTAATTGTGGTCGACGAAGAACATGACTTAAGTTATAAACAACAGGAAGGCGTACGGTATTGTGCGCGTAATTTGGCTATAGTGCGTGGGCAATTAGAAAACTGTCCTGTCATATTAGGCAGTGCTACCCCTAGCTTAGACACGTGGTTTAAGGCTTGTGAAGGCAAATACCGTTTACACCGTATGCTTAAGCGTGTAAAAACCAGTGTATTACCCCGTTGGATTAAAGTTGATTTACTGAAGCACCCGACCAAAACAGGTCTGTCTGCCCCTGTTTTAAAAGCCTTAGACGATACTTTGGCACGTAATGAACAAAGCTTAGTATTTTTAAACCGCCGTGGTTTTGCACCCGTATTAACGTGTACAGGTTGTGGTTGGAGCAGTGAGTGTATTAATTGTTCTAGTTATATGGCACTGCATCAATTAAAAGGAAAATGGCAATTGATTTGTCATCATTGTGCAGCAAAAATGCCCCCGCCTAAATCGTGTCCCAAGTGCGGTAACGTTCATTTAGAGCCTGAAGGGCAAGGCACACAAGCTATTGAAGATACTTTGTTAAATGCGATGCCTATGGCACGTATTAGCCGTTTAGACAGTGATGTCAGTCGCAAAAAAGGTCAAAGTAAACACATTACTGACGCCATGAGCCACCGCGAGTTAGATATATTAGTAGGGACACAAATGACGGCTAAAGGACACGACTTTCCAGCGTTGTCTACGGTAGTCATAGTGGGTTGTGATGGTATGTTAGCCTCACCTGATTACCGTGGTGTAGAGCGTTTATTCGCTTTATTAACACAAGTAGCGGGGCGAGCTGGACGGTCTGAAGTAGCAGGCACTGTATGGTTACAAACAAGGCAAGCACAACACCCTGTATTTTTAGCTGTGTTGCAGCCCAGTGTAGATTCTTTTTACAACACATTATTATATGAACGTAAAAGTGCAGGTTTACCGCCTTATAGTTATCAAGCCGTTTTACGGGCTAGTCATATTCATTTAGACGTTGCTTTGGCTTGGTTAAACCGTGCCAAAACATTGATAGATTGGGTGGATAACAACGCCGTACGGGTATTTTCACCTGTACCTATGTTGATGCCTAAAGTAGCTACACAATGCAGGGCACAAATATTGTTTGAGTCTAACAATCGCCCTGAATTACATTGTTTGTTACGTGATGCAATACCCGTATGGATAGCTTATAGTAAAGCGTTGCGTAGCGGTGATAGTGGATATGGTGTTTTATGGCATTTAGAAGTTGATCCTAATGAAGTATAAGACCTACATTTTTTAATATAGCTAAACTAGGAGCACTACGATTCATAGTATAAAAATGTAGACTAGGGCAGCCAACACCCAGTAATTGAGCCGTTAAATCACTGATAACTTCTTCGCCAAATGCAGCAATACTTTTAGTGTCATCATACATAGACTCAAATTTTAAACGCATCCAGCGTGGTATTTCTGCACCACACATTTCAGAAAACCGTGCGAGTTGTCCAAATTGTGTAATCGGCATAATCCCAGGAATAATCGGTGTTTCAGTTAAATTAACACCACGCTTTTCAATTTCATGGCAAAAGTGATAATACGAATCACTGTTAAAAAAATATTGCGTAATCGCAGCAGTAGCCCCGCCAGCACCAGCTTTTATTTTATGGACAAAGGCATCTAAATCTTTAGCTGATGTTTGTGCTTGCGGGTGATATTCAGGATAAGCGGCGACATAAATGGTGAACCAGTCCCCTGTAACTTCGCGAATAAATGCAACCAAATCACTGGCATACTTAAATTCACCCGTTGAACCATAACCACTGGGTAAATCGCCACGCAATGCAATAATCCGAGTAATACCTGCGGCTTGATAAATAGATAACTGTTCTTTAATACTGTTTTTACTAGCACCAATACAGCTTAAATGGGGAGCTGCATTTGCCCCTGTCATTTGTAGAGCTTGGATAGCTTTCCATGAATTGGTTTGTGTGCTGCCGCCTGCACCATAAGTGACTGAAAAAAATTGCGGGTGAACACTATTTAAGTCAGTTTGTGCTAACAGCATATTATTTAGTCCCTCGTCTGTTTTGGGAGGGAAAAATTCAAAAGATAATAGTGTGCGTGTCATGTAGTTAAAGTGTTTATTATAAATATATTGTAAATATATTATAAATATATTGTAAATATATTAATATATTATAAATATTAAAATTAAGTGGTGTAATTGAGAATATTTATAAAGGCAAGACGATAAATTGATTAAAATGTAAGATGTACAAAAACATAATGAAACAAACTTAAATTTAAACTTAAATTTAGAATTAATTTAGCGATGGCTACAAACAAAACAACAAAATAAAAATATAAATATAAATAATAAATAATAAATAATATCAAGCAGTTAGTTAATCACAAACAGCAGTGAATACCTAAATAGTTTGGCTATACCAACAATAATATCACTTAATATCACTTAATATTACTTAATATTACTTAATATCATTTTGTTCCATTTAACTTTTAGCGTTTACTATGAAACCTACACATTTTTTATTGCAGCAAAAAGCGTTATGCCAATCACCCGTATTATGGGCTTTGATGTTGTCAATCGCAACAGTAACGCTAGGTGTTAATACCACAGTTATCGCACAAACACGCTACACCACCACTGCCGCACAAAAAGCGCAAGCACAGGCTGTAGCGACAAGCCAAGGTATTCCGGAGGCTAATTTGCTGCCCAAAGCACCCGAGCGTTACACAGTAAAACGCCATGATACTTTGTGGGATATTTCAAAAATGTATTTAAAAAGTCCGTGGCAATGGCCGTCTTTGTGGGGCATGAATAAAACACAAATTATTAATCCGCATTTAATTTATCCTGGTCAAGTATTAGTACTGATTCGTTCCAATGGATTTGCTAGATTGGGTTTAGCTGAAGGTACCGATGGCTTACCAGAAGACAAATTGTCGCCGAAAATTCGTAGCGAACCTTATGCTTTAGAACCCATTGTTAGTATTAATTTAGGGGCGATGCGTAGTTTTTTAAGTCAGCCTTTAATTGCTGATGAAGACAGCTTAAAAAAATCAGGTTATGTATTAAGTGGTACGGATTCTCGGGTATTTACTGGCGTTGGAGACTCATTTTATGCGCGTAATTTAGCCAATAGCCCCGATGGCCGTTATCAGTTATACCGTCCAGGTAAACCATTACGCAATCCAGATACCAATGCAGTTATGGCGTATGAAGCACATTATCTCGGTCAAGCTATGATACAACGTGAAGGCGACCCCGCTAAATTAAAAATTACGCATTCTGTAGAAGAGTTAAGTAATGGTGACCGCGTTATACCTTATATCAGTGAACCTATCCTAAACGCAGTGCCTCATGCACCTGAAGTACCGATTAAGGCTCGAGTGATGAGTTCTTATGACGGTGTAGCATATGCAGGAAGTAACATGATTGTTAGTATTAACAAAGGTAAAAGCGATGGCCTGGAAGTTGGCCACGTTTTACAATTATGGCGTACTGGACAAACTATAGTGGACAAAGAAGCGACGCCACCATCAAAAACATTTTGGCAACAATTTAAGAAAAAAGAAGTCACCGTGCGTTTGCCTGATGAAACGTATGGTCATGTGATTGTATTTCGTGTATTTGAAAAAGTCGCCTATGCTTTAGTAGCAGGAACGCGTGAACCTGTTAATGTGGGCGATACTTTAACACACCCTACGGTTGATTAACGCGTGTCTAATTCGATAGATTTAATGCCCTTAACCGCTTGGTTACAGTTAGAATATACGGCTAAGTTACCACTCGATGCTGTGCGGGCTTGGTTGGCGGCATTGGGTTCGGCGGCAGCCATTCTTGAAGCCAGTGTACTTGATTTAGCAAGCATTGCAGGTGAACCTGCGGCCATTGCCTTTAAAATACCGAATGAAGCAGCGGCTCTTCAAAGACAGACGTATATAGATGCTGCACTAGTGTGGTTAGCTGATGACCGTCACCAAGGTGTAAGGCATATTTTGACTTGGGACAGTGTGGATTACCCTGCACAATTACTCACCATTAACGACCCGCCATTAGTCTTATTTGTTCAAGGGAACCCGCTGGCTTTAAGTCAAACAGCTATAGGTATAGTGGGAGCGCGCAACGCGACTCAACAAGGTACTCTGAATGCCCGTTCATTTGCACAGGCTTTGGCTGAAAAAAATATTACCATTATTTCTGGCTTGGCTTTGGGAATTGATGCAGCTGCTCATGAAGGGGCTTTACTGGCTACTAATAATTCATATTCAACAATAGCCGTAGTAGGTACAGGTATTGACCGTGTTTACCCTTCATCGCATAGAGACTTAGCCCACCGTATTGCTACAAAAGGGGCTGTGATTAGTGAGTTTCCTGTGGGTACACCGCCTATTGCACATAATTTTCCGCGTCGTAACCGTTTAATTGCTGGATTATCACGCGGTATTTTAGTGGTAGAAGCAGCAATACGTAGCGGTAGTTTAATTACCGCACGGGTCGCAGGCGAGCAAGGACGAGAAGTATTGGCGATTCCTGGTAGCATTCATGCCCCTTTATCCAAAGGCTGTCATCAGTTAATTAAACAAGGTGCAAAGTTAGTAGAAAGTGCGCAGGATATTTTAGAAGAACTACATTTGCTCACAGATACTGATAATGATACTAATAATGATAATCAATCCGCTGCACTACAGATTACGAATAATAGTCAAACACCAAAAAAACAGTCACATAAACAGTTAATTGATGCACAGTTACAAAAAACAGGTAAACGAAAATTACCCTTGTCAAGGGCGTCATCTAATTTACAAATGCAGGCATTGTCGTTGCAAAAAACTGAATTACCCGATACAAATGATGTCGTGTTAGCGGCTATGGGGCATACACCTATGGATTTAGACCAAATTGTGTTGGCGACTGCCTTAGCTACAGGTGAAGTATTGTCACGTTTAACAGAATTAGAGTTGTTGGGTGATTTAGAAGTTTTGGAGGGTGGGCGTTATCAGCGACTCATTAGTTACAAATAAAATAATCAAAGGGTAGCTATGTCTTGGAATAAAATGGACTTTTTATATAATTTGTGGTGGATTATGTTGGTATTTGCTATAGGCTGGATTGCAAGCTTTATATTTAATGTATGGTGCTTTAACCGCCATAAGCTCTTTAAAACGATTCAATCGGCTAAAAATCGTCGAAAAAATACAGAGACAATTGATGCGTCATATATTGATTTTATACAAGCTGCGCGCGTCGGCTTTAAAATTAAAGATGATGCAGATTTTGAAGTCATTGAAGGAATTGGTCCTACAACCAGTGAATTATTAAAAAAGTTAGGTTATAACGATTTAATTGATTTGGCAAACGCTAAACCCGACGCTGTAAAGCAAGCATTAATAGCAGTTAACAGTAATTACAGATGGATAGATACGGATACTTGGCCTAAACAAGCTGAATTAGCCTGCTCTAATAAATGGTACGAATTAAAAGGTTTACAAGACCATTTAATGACCAATGCAGTGTCTGAAACTGCCATTTTAAACCGTTTTTAATTGCGTTTTAATTACGTTTTATTTAAATTAAATGATGACTATGTCAATTAACCCAACGATTCAACCTGTTAGCCATTTTAAAATTTCTCTAAAGTCTATGATTTTGAATGACAATGCAGCATTTATTCCGACACTATTAGTCTCTAGTATTTTATTGACAGCCTTGTATGTGATGTCTCTTCAAGGGTATAACCAACGTAAATTTGATAAAGTAGATTTTGGTGTTTATTTGCAAAAAAATCCAATAATACCCAGTAATTTAAGTAATTTAAATAATTTAAGTAAAATCAATCATAATTTTAAAGGGGCAATATCGCCTTTAAAACTGCCAGAGCCTCAAATAATCAGTACTAATAATCAAATTGTTGCTGATAGTCAAGCCAGTTTGACTTTAAAAGCGGGTTATGACAAGACACTTAAACAAGGGTGTGATGCTTTAATTAAAGCAAAAGGAATTATACAATTTGAACCACGGACCAACTATTTGAATGCGAACAGTAAGCAAAATCTAGATGCACTGATGATTTGTTTTAAAGAACATAGAATCACTATATTGGGACATACCGATGCGATTGGTACCGTTGCAAGAAAGGCAGAAGTATCGCAATTACGTGCAACAACTGTTCAACAATATTTAATTAAACGAGGTATACCTAGTACACAATTAACCACTGTTGGTATGAGTGATTCACAGCCACTTGCGGACAATGATACAGTTGAAGGCCGTTTAAAAAATCGCCGCATTGAATTTATAATTGAATCATTACATTAGCACAATGACTTAAATATATTTAAATTATTTTAAAAAACACCGTTATATTGCTATCGTTATTATTTATATATTTTATTATTTATATATTTTATTATTTTTACTATTTATATAGATTATTTATATTGTTATTTATATTGTTATTTATATTGTTATTTATGATGGAAGCTATGAATATTGTTACATTACGTGCTGGTAAAGAACGCTCTTTATTGCGTCGTCATCCTTGGATTTACGATACGGCTATTCAACATATTAAAGGCAACCCAGCCAGCGGAGATACTGTCGCAGTACACGGTATTGACGGGCAATTTTTGGCGTGGGGGGCATTTAGCCCGAGTAGTCGTATTCGTGTGCGTGTGTGGAGTTTTGATTCAAACGCCATAATTAATGCTGCGTGGTTTACGACTATGATACAGTCAGCAGTAGCGCGTCGTGCCGGTTTGTACGCTTACACAGGAGCAGTACGGGTTATATTTGGCGAAGCCGACGGCTTACCAGGTTTAATTGCCGACCATTACATCAGTGCAAACAACAATGTGTTGGTGGTTCAGTGTTTAAGTGCAGGCATTGCCCGTTGGCGTGATGACATTGTGCAGGCTTTACAAACCGAGACATCAGCCACTGTCGTTGTCGAGCGTAGCGACGCACAAGTCCGAGCAAGAGAAGGTTTACCCAGTGTGGTGCAAATATTAAAAGGCGATTTACCTACAGTCGTTACTGCAACCGAACATCAGGTTAATTATTATATTGACGTAATGACAGGGCATAAAACAGGCTTTTATATTGACCAACGCGATGCCCGCTTACAAGTCGCTCGTTTAACAGCCGAACGCGTCGCTTTAAATAAATCTGTGCGGGTATTAAATTGCTTTAGCTACAGCGGTGGATTTTCATTGACTGCTTTGGCTGCAGGTGCAAGCCATTGTATTAGTGTCGATAGCAGTGCTGATGCCTTGGCGTTGGCCGAAAAAAATATTTTATTAAATGGCTTAGATATAACTCGGCACGAAACCCGTTGTGAAAAGGTTGCTGAAGCTTTAAAAGCACTGGATGCAGCGGGCGAACGTTTTGACATTATCGTATTAGACCCACCTAAGTTTGCCCCTAGTGCCGCCCATGTTGAACGTGCCGCACGGGCTTATAAAGATGTTAATTTACGGGCAATGCGTTTACTGACTATTGGCGGTGATTTACTGACATTTTCATGTAGCGGTGCGATTAATGTAGATTTGTTTCAAAAAATTGTTGCAGGCGCGGCTTGTGATAGTCGGCAAGATTTGGCTATGATGGGCCGTTTAGGGGCGGGTATTGACCACCCTATGCGTATGACTCACCCTGAAGGTGAATATTTAAAAGGTTTATGGTTACGCCGTCAATAAATCGTTTAAAATAGGCTTGCAAGAGGCGTGTTTGCAACAAAAAAACAACACCTTAAGCCGTTTTATTATGATGTTTACGATAAGATTTGTTAAATTATCAACTAAATGCGTATTTGATTTTGAAGCCTAGTTAAAAAAATGTACAGTATTGGAAGTTCAAACGCGCAAGCAATTGAGCATCTTTTTTTAAAGGTTCATACCGTTTGTATGTGCCACCACTATAATTTTAAGGATTACCCATGAAAAAAAGTTTATTATTAGTTAGCTTGTTGGCTGCATTCGGTACAGCTTCTGCTGCTTCTTCTGTAACGTTATATGGTGTTTTAGATGGTAGCATCGGTCAAACAAAAACAACAAAAATTAATGCACTAGGGCTAAAAACAGTAGAAAAAAATTCAAGTCTAGTACGTGAAGGTGGTGTGAATGGTTTATCAGGTTCACGCTTTG
The DNA here is from genome assembly GCA_039805985.1 of Pseudomonadota bacterium. Lineage (GTDB taxonomy): Bacteria > Pseudomonadota > Gammaproteobacteria > Burkholderiales > Burkholderiaceae_C > JBDLSY01. Next base: position 11,515 of record JBDLSY010000005.1, read on the forward strand.
GTATCAAAGGTTCTGAAGACTTAGGTATGGGTTTAAAAGGCCATTTTGTTTTAGAGCAAGCCGCTGATGTAAGTAATGGTGACTTTAATGCAAGTAATCGCCAAACTCATGTTGGTTTGTCAGGTAATTTTGGTACATTAACTTTAGGTCGTCAATATACACCGTTTTATGATGCAGTAGAGCCATTAATCAATGTTGATGCAGGCGGTTCATATATCGTATCTGATGCCACAACAAAACGTGCCGACTCTTCAATCAAATACACCAGCCCATTGTTTTCTGGCGTTCAAGTCAGTGTATTAGCGGGTTCTGATACAAAAACCAATACATTTGGAAACATGATATCAGAGACGAAAGATGATGTAATGGGTGCCAGTCTTTCTTACACACACGGTAAAATGAGTGCTGCTTTAGGTTACCATGGTGTTGAAGGCAAATCAGGTTCAATCACCAACATGAAAACCGAAACCAGTGGTTTAGGTTTAGGTTATAACTTTGGTGTTGCTCAAGTCATTGCCAGCTATACAGAGCAAAAAGCAACAGGTTCAGGTTTCACGGGCAATATCACGAATAAAGATGCCACTGTTGGTGTTAAAGTACCGTTCGGTGCAGCTTATGTAATGGCAAGTGTAGGTCAAAATGAAATGAAAGACACGACTTCTACACGTGATATCAGCAAAGTATCAAGCAAAGGTACTAATGCAGTATTAGGTCTAGGATACCATTTGTCTAAGCGTACTGAAGCGTATGCACGTTATGCAAAAATGAACGAAGCTAAATACAAAACAGTCGCTGGTGTTGCTAATGGTTCGTCTAAAACAGATGCGTTTAGCGTAGGTGTTCGTCATACATTTTAATCAATAAATTTTATTAAAGACTTAATAAATACTTTAAAACATATATTTAAAAGATTTTTTTAAACATACTTTAAAGCATATTAAGTAACTTAATTATTAAAATTAAAAGCGTTAGGGAGTCCTCTCTAACGCTTTTTTGGTACTGAATCGGTACTTTTTTAACGCCTATCAATCGTTAAGGAATAATGATTATGCTAACTAACAACTTAAAGACGGACTAATGTTAAAGTAGCACTGATGCAAGCAATTTAATAATTAAGAAGTAACCAGTAAAATCACTGGGCTAATATACCAATATAAACACTGTAAAAATTAAATTTTAACATTACCAAAGAATTATAATTATGTTGAATCAATCGCTACACATAGCCCCTTCTGGTTGTTTATTTATTGTAGCCGCCCCCAGCGGGGCAGGTAAATCTAGCTTAGTGAATGCGTTGTTAAAGTGTGAGCCAGCCTTAAATTTATCTATTTCTTTTACAACCCGTGCGCCTCGTCCTGGTGAAGTACACGGTGTGCATTATTACTTTGTTAATGAAACACGGTTTGAAGCCTTGCGTTGCCAAGGCGAGTTTTTAGAATATGCCGAAGTTCATAGCAATTTTTATGGTACTTCCAATGTATGGTTAGCAGCACAAATAAATGCTGGTAAAGATGTATTATTAGAGATTGACTGGCAAGGTGCTCAACAAGTACGCAAATATTTTCCACAGGCTATCGGTATTTTTATTGTGCCGCCTAGTATTGAGGTATTAAAACAGCGTTTAACTTTGCGTGGTCAAGACAGCGAAGATGTGATTGCCAGACGTTTATTAAATGCAAGCAGCGAGTTAGCCCACGTACATGAATTTGACTATTTAATCATTAATGATGTGTTTGAGGCTTCATTAAATGCGATGCAAGCTATCGTACAAGCTGCCCGTCAACGCTTAAATATTCAGTCGGCACGTCATACAGTACTGTTACAAAGTTTAGGTATTAAAGTAAATGTATAAATACGCTACTAGTACAATAGTATAAATACGTTATTAGTTATTAGTTACTAGTATAAATACGTTATTAATATACATTGTCGTTTATATAAAAACCTTAGGGTAAAATATACATTTCACTTTTTAAAGGATTTTATATGTCATATATTGCTCGTATTACTGTAGAAGAATGTTTACACAATATTCCAAATCGTTTTGATTTGACATTGGCTGCTGCGTATCGTGCGCGTCAGCTTGCACAAGGACATGCGGCTAAATTAGAAACTAAAGATAAATCAGCCATTACGGCTTTACGTGAAATCTCTAAAAATCTAATTGGCAAAGAAATGTTAAAAAAAGTACCGTTGTAAATAAATATTATTGTAAATAAAACACTTACGCAGAGTTAATAATTTAACTACTTTGCGTAAGCCTTAAAATATACTAATCAACGACTGAATATACCGCGATATAAAGTATTAATGTCGCCGTGCTTTTAGGCTTGAATTGTTGTGCCAACAGCAGAGTCAGTCAGCAGTGCCAGTAACAAAACGTGCTCAACACGGCCATCAATAATATGAACTGCCCCTACACCTGTGCGGGCCGCATCTAATGCACTGTCAATTTTTGGAATCATTCCACCTGAAATCGTACCATCAAGTAGCAAAGCCTGAATACGGGCTTGATTTAAGTGTGTCAATAGCTTTTTTTGTGTATCTAATACACCTGATATATTCGTGAGTAGTAACAACTTATCCGCTCTTAATGCTTTAGCCAGTTCACCAGCGACTACATCAGCATTAATATTGTAGCTTTCATTGTGTTCACCAAAGCCAATAGGAGAAATGACAGGAATGAAATCAGTACTATTTAGACAGTGAAGTAAGTCAAGCTTAATTGACACAATATCACCGACATTGCCCACATCATATAAAACATTTGGGTCATTTTTATCTGCCAGCTTTAATTTTTTAGCACGAATCATACCGCCATCACGGCCTGTTAAACCAACGGCTTTACCACCGACATAATTAATCAGTCCGACTAAATCTTGCTGAACTTCGCCTGCTAGTACCCATTTGACGACAGTCATAGTCTCATCATCGGTAACACGCATACCTTGAATAAACTCACTTTTTTTGTTTATTTTTTGCAGCGCAGATTCAATTTGCGGCCCACCACCATGTACCACAATTGGGTTAATCCCTAATGATTTTAAAGTAACGACATCTTTTGCAAAAGCAGTTTGTAACGTAATATCAGTCATGGCATTGCCACCATATTTAATGACCAAGGTTTTGCCTTTCAAAGCCTGTATATAGGGCATCGCTTGAGCCAGTAAATGGGCTGTTTGAGTAAAGTGTATAGTCATAATAAAAGTGATGTAAAGTGATATAAACAGAATTTACGCAGATTAAAAGGCGAAAAATAATTAATGTTTTTGAAAAAATTAGTTAATTGATTATTTATGTTTGTATTTATATTTATATTTATCTTCGTATTAGCGTAAAAATAAACTGACTGCTGGATTGTTTGTTTCGTTCCAATAAGGATAATCTAGTGAGTTTAAAAATGCCTCAAAAGCAGCCATTTGTTCTAACGCAACCTGAATGCCGATTAAAATTTTACTGTAATCTGCACCATGGTTACGGTAATGAAACAAACTGATATTCAAGTCTTTTGGTAATACATTTAAAAAAGTCATTAAAGCCCCAGGACGTTCTGGAAACTCAAAGCGGTACAACTGCTCATTAATCGCACTGGCACAGCGTCCACCCACTAAATGTCGTAAATGTGATTTAGCTAATTCATCTTGCGTTAAATCTAAAGCGGCAAACCCAGCTGCAACAAAAGAATCTCCAACAGTTTTCGCGTCATTTACGCCATTAATACTTAAACCAACAAACACATGGGCGTTAATAGCAGTATCGCCCATACGGTAGTTAAATTCAGTAATATTACGGCGACCCATTTGACTGATGGTTTCACAAAAATGCTTAAATGCCCCCCGTTGCTCGGGCAATGTAACAGCAAATACCGCTTCTTGATGTTCACCCACGTCAGCACGTTCAGCGACAAATCTTAAACGGTCAAAATTCATATTAGCACCGCAAGCAATGGTCACTAAAGTTTTACCTATCAACTGGTGTTGCTCTACATACGCTTTTAAACCTGCCAAAGCCAATGCACCGCTGGGTTCAACGATACTCCGGGTCTCCAAGTAGGTATCTTTAATAGCAGCACATACCGCATCGGTATCTACAACAACATAATCATCAACCAATGATTGACACACACGGAATGTTTCCTTACCAACTTGTTTTACGGCCGTACCATCTGAAAACAGACCTACATCGGGCAAAATAACAGGATAGCCTGCTGCAATACTTTGTACCATAGCATTGCTATCCACCATTTGTACTCCAATCACTTTAATTTCAGGACGTACTGCCTTAATATAAGCCGCGATACCAGCAATTAAACCACCACCACCAATAGCCACAAAAATCGCATCAATAGGTGCAGTATAAGTATCTAAAATTTCTTTGGCAATTGTGCCTTGTCCCGCAATGACATCAGGGTCATCAAACGGGTGAACAAACGTATGACCTTGTTCTTGCTGAAGTTTTAAAGCATGTATATAAGCATCGTTATAACTATTACCCGCTAATATTACTTCAGCCCCACGGGCTTTGACTGCATTTATTTTGACAATCGGCGTAGTGATTGGCATCACAATAATCGCTTTGCAGCCACGTTTTTGTGCACCCAGTGCAACGCCTTGGGCGTGGTTGCCAGCACTGGCAGCAATGACACCACAAGCTAATTGTTGGGGTGACAATTGTGCCATTTTGTTATAAGCACCCCGTAATTTAAAACTACGCACGGGCTGTAAATCTTCGCGTTTAATTAACACGGTATTATGAATACGCTGTGTTAATTGATGGGCTATTTCCAAAGGCGTTTTAATGGCGACATCATAGACTTTAGCTGTCAAAATACGCCGTAGATAGGTTAATAAATCGTCATTAGAAAAAACAGGTTTTATATTTATAGTAGGTTTTATAGTAAATTTTATATCTAAGTTTAAATTTAAATCTAAATTAGAATTAGAATTAGAATCAGAATTAAGTTGATTATTTAAAGCCATATTAAACCACTTCTTTAGTCTTTAAAAACTCTACCACCCAATTTAAACGGGCTTGGGCATCAGGCAAACTTAAAATTAATTGCTTATGCTTAAGCGAAATAGGCATAATTTCAGCAAACCGATGTGCAATCCATGCCGTATCATCAAACTGATAGGGTTTTTCTATCGGGAAGCAAAACGTGCGTTGCCCTGCTTCGGTAGCATCTTTGTGTTGTACTTCTAACTCTTCAATAATCCGTTTTAGTAATAACACACACGCTTGATCAGGGTCATCTAGCGTATTAGCGATGGGCGAAGGTAAAATTGTAACATCAGCCCGCAATAAACCATCTAATTGTGTATGAGTATGCAGTACTTTAAACCGCTCACCGCCTTTAGCCGCAATCAATAAAATAGTCGGTTCAAGCATATCAAAATCAACAATAGTCGCTAGTGTTCCAAACAAAGGTTCTGTGGGTTGTGCTATTTTTTTTATACCTTCAATACTTTTGATATTTTTAGTATTTTTAGTATTTTTAATATCTTTAGTATTTTTACTATCTTTAATATGATTGTCTGAACCGTTATCTGGGTCTTTAATATCGTCACCACGGACAATATTAACGACTCCAAAAGGCGTATTATTGCGCAAGCAATCACGCACCATGTCTAAATAATGTACTTCAAAAACACGTAACGGCATTAAACCTTGTGGAAATAATACTGTATTTAAAGGAAATAAAGGAATGTTGATAGTTGAGTTTGACATTGAATATATTAAAATAAATGTTTATTTAGGAGTTAATTTTATTAACTTTATAGATTTATTAATTTTATAGATTTATT
>JBDLSY010000006.1:0-3169 GCA_039805985.1 Pseudomonadota bacterium
ACTCAAAAAAATGGTTGATGCTATCAGAAATAACGCTATCAACGGAACGTGTAAGGGTTGCCCACCTAAACCAGTAAAAAACAATCCTTTTAAGAGAGATGATGCACTGACACCTGAGCAATTCGAAGAACTATTTGGAAAAAATAGGTAATTAAATACTCGCTTTTTTATTAAATCTCAATAATCCAGTGTATTAAATTGCTCTAAACGATTCAATCGTTTAGGCTATTCAATTGAGTGTGCCGCGAATTAAAAACATCGCATCACCATAACTGAAAAAACGGTATTTTTTTTCAATGGCATGTGCATAAGCAGCTTGAATATGTGCAGTGCCTGAAAAAGCACTGACCAACATCATTAAGGTTGATTGCGGTAAATGAAAGTTAGTTACTAAACCATCGGCTACGGCGAATTGATAACCCGGTTTAATAAATAAACGGGTATCGCCTGAACAAGCCGCCAAACAACCCGCATTAAAGTTAGCCGCGCTTTCTAACGCCCGTAAACTGGTTGTACCTACACAAATAACTCGCCCATTGCGTACCTTCGCCGTATTAATTGCATCAACCGTTGTTTGCGGCACAGTAAACCACTCGCTGTGCATAATATGATTTTCAATATCATTATTACGTATAGGCAAAAAAGTACCTGCACCTACATGTAAAGTTACAAACGCTTGAGCAATCCCTTGATTGGCTAAGGCTATTAGAAGTGCTTCGTCAAAATGTAGACCTGCTGTGGGTGCAGCAGCAGCCCCTTCATATTTAGCATAAACAGTTTGATAGCGTGCTTCGTCTTGAGCATTAGGCACATGTGTAATATAAGGCGGTAAAGGCAATTTACCATGGGCTTGTGCCACGGCTAAAACAGGCGTAGTAAATTTTAAATGCAATAAACCACCACTGTTTTTATCGCGTTCTAGTACATAAACTGTTTCACCCCCGATAATAATGACACTGCCTATAGCAGGCATTTTACTGGCTTTGGAATGTACCCAAGCGGTGTATTCAGTGGTAATACGTTCAATTAAGCACTCAAAGCGTCCACCCGTTTGTTTATTACCATATAAACGTGCGGGAATGACTTTAGTATTATTAAAAATCAATATATCGTTAGGACGTAATAATTGACCTATATCACTAAAGCGTAAATCAAAGAACGTTTGTCTAGCATCTAATAAATAGCTGCCCGTTCGCTTATCTGAAGGCGTTTGTGCCACCAATTCTGGTGGTAGCACATAATCAAAATCTGCTATATCTAAAGGTGTATTCATTTTTACTATATTTAATATTTAATATTTTGTATTTTCATATATAACAATATATTGCTATCTATATTGTTATATATATTGCTATCTATATTGCTATCTATATTGTTATATATGTTGTGTATTTTGTATGTTTATATATTTGTATATTTATTAGCCACTACTTAATGACTAGCTGTAAACGTGTACGCGCTGGCACTCGCACAGATTGACGTATATAACGCGTAGCCCCTGTAGGTACAGTGTCGTTTAAATACGTTTGCGACATTGAATGATAGCTAAACATATTGGCGGGTTTTGATAAAAACTTATTAGACAAGTCAATCGCTTGTAAAGTGTAGCTGCTGGTATTAACTCTTGGAAAACCGTAGCCAACTAAGCCTGTTGATGCCGAAGCTTTAGAAAACATTGATGCACCCATTTTTGCCAGTTCATCAGCTAATCCTAAGCCACCATTTTGTACAATAATATTATTTAAACAAGCATATTCATCATCTTTTAAATCGGGTGTAGTACACGCAGTCAGCAGCTGTTGATAGACATTTAAGCCGTAGCGCCGATTTAAAAATACCCCTAAACTAGCCCCCATATCATAATGGCTTGAAGTATCAGAGACATATAACCAATTGTCTAAGCTAATATTTCCACCTGATTTTAAATAATCAGGCAAACGCATATCTGCCATTTTATTGTAGCTTACTGCCGCAGGTACTACAATATCTTCACTCATCATAGCCAGTATTTCATCTAACCAAGCGGCAGTCCAGTTTTTATTTCTAGCGACAGTATTTTGATAAAAAGCAATTAAATGCGTTGCTTCATGAACCAAAGTAGACAAGTAAAAGTCAGGCTGCTGATTAATTGAAGAAGCATTAATAAAAAAGACCAAGGCTTGATTGCTGTTTGCCTCTGAATTTAATAAAAAATTATTTTTACTATCAAAGTAACCCGCCCAATCAGCAGTAATAGTAGGGTTTAAAAACACAATATTAACATCTTGCTGATTGTTTACAGTCTCGGTAATTATGTTGCCATACAAATTATTCGTCCCCCAAAAATCTCCTAACAAATTATTTAAGCGCGCAAAAGTACCCGATACACCACAGGTATTATCTATAAAATATTGCAAAGTGGTGGGTGTTAAATTGACAGTATTGTTACCTTGCCAAAACACTATTTTACGCCCACTAGGTAAAGTGCATATGTGCTTATTGGTTGTTATATAATTAACGGGTACTTGAGGGTAACTGTCTGACCATACACGCTGTGTATTGACTGCAGGTGCAGCACGAAGCCGTTGTGCCGCAAGATTTGTTTCTGCTTGTACCGTCGTTTGCATTTTTTCAAGCGGTGTTTTTTCGATTAAATGTTTTTTTGAAGCTTGATTACGTGCCATCATAACGCTGTGTGCAGCGTCATGGCTCTGTTGTTCTAATGTTGAATGACTTAGCGTACTTACTTTTTCTGACTTAAAATTTGCCAATAAGTTAGACCTCGTTTTAAGCTCGGCAGATACATTATTGCCTATACTAGGTACGCTAAACGCAGTATTACGCTCACCATTAGTAAAAGCAAGCGTTACTTGATTTTTTGGAGTGACGCCTAAAATGTCAATATCAATAAGAGCGTCTTGTGTGCTGGTATTGTTGTATCGCCATAAGCCCACACCGTTACCGCTATATTGAATAGGACTCACTGCACTACAAGCGGCTCCAGAACAATCAACAGTTAAACTGGCTTTGGGTGGATTGGTAGGCGTACTAACAGGGCGATTAATCACGGGCGACGTATCTGTAGTTGCACCACCGCCACCACCGCAGGCTTGAAGTAATACAAAACACACTATAGCCATTGCATAATAGCGAAGTGAAAATGATTTAAATTGATTTTGAGTATATGTTT
>JBDLSY010000007.1:0-3224 GCA_039805985.1 Pseudomonadota bacterium
CCAAGCAGATGAGGAGTCCAATCATCGCGCGCAGTTATTACAAAACAACCTGTTAGCTGCACAGTTTTATAAAAAACAACTGAAACACCTCTCAAACAAAGCCGTTGAATATTTGAAAAAACGCGGTGTAAGTGGTGAAATTGCCGCTAAATATGGTGTGGGATATGCCCCCAATGATTGGCAAGCTTTAAACACAGTTGCACCTAATTATCATGATGTAAGTTGGATTGATTGCGGTTTAGTCATTGAAAAAAAAAATGAACTTCCCAACAATATAGACAGTCATACACCTTTGCCATCGCGTCGTTATGACCGTTTTAGAGACCGAATTATGTTTCCAATTCGCTCAGTCCGTGGTGAGATTATTGGTTTTGGTGGGCGAGTCATTGATCAAGGTGAACCTAAATATTTAAACTCACCTGAAACGGCCTTATTTAATAAAAGTCATGAGTTATATGGTTTAAATGAAGCCCGTATGGCTATTCGGGCTGCTGGGTATGCTTTAGTAACTGAAGGTTATATGGACGTCATTGCTTTGGCTCAATCGGGTTTTCAGCAAACAGTCGCTACTTTAGGGACTGCTGTAGGCAGTAGCCATATACAAAAATTATTTCGTTATACTGACCATATTATTTTTAGTTTTGATGGGGATAGTGCAGGCCGTAAAGCTGCATGGCGTGCTTTGGAGGCTAGTTTATCTCTTTTGACAGAAATACGGCGAATATCGTTTTTATTTTTGCCTATAGAACATGACCCTGATAGTTTTGTACGTCAAGAAGGGACGCAAGCATTTCAACAGGCTATTGTTAATGCCTTGCCTTTGTCGCAAGTATTATTAAATACACTGATTGAGCGGCATAATATTCAGTATGCTGAAGGGCGTACTGCCTTATTGCAAGAAGCAAAGCCAATGTTACAGAGTATTCAGGCGCGTATGTTACGCTTGCAATTAACGAAAGGACTGGCTTATTTAACAAAAATTAGTTCGGCTGAAGTAGAGCAATTTTTAAAAGTAGATTCAAAAGTAAATTCTTTAGTGACTAAAAATACGGCTATTCATTCATCGCGTACTACCAATACAAACCGCGTGGAAAATAACGCTGAACAGTATGGTAGTCAAGCCGTAAAAATACACTCACTACCCTTGAAAATGCAGTTGGAAGGCGGTATCAAGCAGTCTAAACCACGGCTAAGTAAAGACGATTGGATTGCTCAACAAAAGCATAATAAAACAGGCATTCGTACCAGCACAGGGGCTTTAGCACCGCAAGCCAGTAAAGCGTATTTATTGGCTTTAGTGTTATTACAAGCACCTGAACAGTTTATTTTAGCGTGTCCTTGGTTAGCAGCTTGGCGTACAGATTTAAAAAATACTACATTAGATGAAAAAAATTTAGTATTACTGTGCGATGCGTTAGAGTACGTACATCAAATACCACGTAATGGTACTATAACGGCTATAAGTGAAGCTGATATTACGCAATATATAAGTTTGCAAGCCGAACAAGGAAAAAGTGAAGCATTAATGGGCTGGTTACAAGCTGCTTACACTAAAAAACCAGAAGACAATGTACCGCCTGCCCTTGATGATGCGGTGCGTTTAGCGGCTTATTTACGGTATGTACAATTACAGTCATTGTGTAAGCAAGCCGCTGATAAAGTGGGCAATTCAACAGCAGCATTGCAAGACTATAAACATTTGAATAATTTACTCAAACAGGCACAGAGTGCTTATTTAGTTAAACCGATTGAGTAAATTAATTTTTGAGTAAATTGATTTAGCGGTTTGTTTTAATCGTGATTATTTTTATAGTACCAATACTTTAGTTTTTTATTTAAGTTTTTTATTTAAGTCTTTATATTTTTATATTTTTATACTTAAGTCTGTTTAAAGGTGGTGATATTATTATTTACAGATTGCGAATATTGAAGGCGTTTTAAGCGCCCGATTCGTTTAAATCGCTTAAGTGCCAAGGTATAACGCCTAATAAATTGTTCAGGGTATTCAGGCGTAATAATGATTCGTTTAACCATACCACGTTTTAAACGAACACAAATAAATTCATTAGAGGCACGGCGGTTACACAAACGAAGTGCTACGGTATCATCTAAAGCATCGTAACTAATCATACGAATAGACTCTATATGCTTAACATGAACCTTATATACTTTAAAGCGTTTAAACAAACGAACATAAAATACATGGTTTTCTAAATGATAATCATAAAAAAAGTCAAAGTGGTTAATCATTAAAAACAAAATAATTGGTTTTAAAACTAGCCACAGAATTAATAATTTATAAATCATTGTAATTAATTACCAGTAGTCGTGAACTGTTACAAATAACAGTAAATAATATTGACTGCTATTAAAATAATAAAACTAAAAGCTAGTATTGTGATGCTTTAACCATAGTCATGGCTGCCGTAATCATACTACCCATATCTGAAAAGTTAGCAGGTACAACGACTGTATTGCCTTCTTTTGCGATATTTCCAAAACTATGTACATATTCTTGTGCAATTTTAAAGTTAATTGCTTGTAAACCGCCCGGCTGTTCAAGTGCCATAGCTATTTTACTGATCGCTGCGGCATTCGCTTCTGCTATCATCTGAATTGAGGCTGCTTCACCTTGGGCACGGTTAATCACTGCTTGCTTTTCACCTTCAGAACGAGAAATGGCTGATTCACGTTCACCTGATGCAATATTAATTTGTTCTTGACGACGGCCTTCAGAAGCAGCAATCAAAGCACGTTTTTGGCGTTCAGCGGTAATTTGTGCTTGCATAGAATGCAAAATTTCTTTGGGGGGCGTTAAGTCTTTGATTTCATAGCGTAATACTTTAACGCCCCATGTAGTCGCTGATTCATCAATTGCAGTGACAACACTGTGGTTTATGTGGCTACGTTCTTCAAACGTTTTATCTAACTCTAAACGTCCGATAACACTGCGTAAAGTAGTTTGTGCTAATTGAGTAATCGCCATAACATAGTTACTGCTGCCGTAGCTGGCTAACTTGGGGTCGGTTACTTGAAAGTAAATAATGCCATCTACTTGTAGCTGGGTATTGTCTTTGGTAATACAAATTTGACTAGGAACGTCTAACGCAATTTCTTTTAAAGAATGGCGATAAGCAACGCGTTCCATAAAAGGAATAATAAAGCTTAAACCTGGTAATAGTGTTCGGCTGTATCGCCCTAAATGTTCAACAATCATTACCGTT
>JBDLSY010000008.1:0-5464 GCA_039805985.1 Pseudomonadota bacterium
TAGTTAAATTAGTTAAATTAGTTAAATTAGTTAAATTAGTTAAATTACGGCTAAATAATTAACAAACGTTTTTTAGGTAAATGACAACAATTGGCCGGGTCTACTATAAAACGGGTTAATACGGTCTCATACAACGGTAAATCTTTCACCGTATAGCAACACATACGAATGGCATGACTGGCTTTAAAATACTTTAAGGCACAATAATCAGCCAACAATTCACCTTGAGCTTCCATGTTGTAATCGCATAATTGCCGTGCCGTGTCTAATTGATAAGTATAGTGTAAGCCCCATCTAAACGCTCCTCTAAATTTTACAGGATAGCCGCACTGATATTGCCATACGTGTGTCATTTCATGTATGAACCAATGCTTTAGTTGTATATTTTCTTGTGAATAATCCGCCCGATAATGCTGACCCACAAAATAAATATGCCCATTAGGTGCCATAGCCGTATGACGGTGTTGCAAATTAAAGGGTAAATAACTGTGGTTATGAATACGAACACGTGCGTAATCAATCGCAGTATTAAATAGTGATTGACTCAAAATAATTTCGCCCAACATCAATGGCCGTGTAATTAATTGATTCATAGCAATTAACGAATAATAGACGGTATTGTAGCCATACGGCGTACAACACACCGACGAAGCCATGTACCTATTACAGGTATATCAGTCTGAAGTTGCAAACCCAGTTGTACTATTGCCTTAACAGGTGGTAACAATGTATGTCGTGTTGCAATGGTATGTATTAGTTTATCAATTGGACTTATCTGTGCGCTGCGTCGCCTTTGATACCGCGACAATATTCGCTCATCGCCTAAAGAACGCCAAGACTCTCGTTGAGAAACAATATCAAATAAAGCAAAAACGTCCTCAAAGCCTAAATTTAAACCTTGGCCTGCTAAAGGGTGTATTTTATGTGCTGCATCGCCCACCAACACAGTACGTGGTGCAGTGTAATAGGGCGTACGGCTTGCAAATAATGGAAATTGTTGTGTGCCACCGTGTAAACTTAAAGCCCCAGCACTGAATAATTCAGGGGCATTATTCGCTATTCGTTTTTGCAGTGCTATCAATAGTGCATCAGAATTATTGGTGTAATCACTAGCTGACGCACTGGGCTGTGACCACACTAAACTATAGCGTAGTTTATTTTTATGCCCTACCAGTTGTCCCATGGGCAGTAAGGCTAATACATCATTGTTTAATTCGTCGCCTAACCACTGCCAAGCCGTGTTTATTACTTTAGGTATTAAATGCGGTTCTACTTGTGCATGTAATTCAGCGACTACAGCATGGTGTTTATAGTCAAACACCGTAGGCGATCTGTCCATTTGTGCGGCACTGCTACTATTTGCTCCTTCAGCCACAATACATAACTGTGCCATAACAAAGGCTTGATTGTTTAAGCGAATATTAATCCCGTCAGTGTGTGCCTGAAGTTGCGGCTTATAGTTTAATACTTGCGTATCATAAAATAAATTAGCAGGCGATTGGCCTTGGGTTACCAATAAAGCAGTATTTAAAGCCGTTTGCAATACTTCTTCTGTTACAAAACTGCATAATTCAGGTATTTTTGCAGTGTTAGCAGACAAATGAATAGGATAAGAATTCGGACGTGCATAAAGTGCTTTGGCTGACAATTGCCAAAATACCTGCATATCTGTACAAGAGTGTGTGGAAAGCGTATTAATTAAACCCCACACGCCCAGTTTTGACAAGCTTTGCTGCACAGCAGGTGTAACGGCATACAATCGTGGTACTGCAAATAACATATTTGATACATTTAATTTTGGTGCAATTTGTATCACACGCAAACCCTGTTGCCGTGCCTGTAACACAGCTACTGCTGCAACAGGCCCAGCCCCCAGTACACATACATCTACTGTTATGGATGATTCAGAGGAACGGTTATTCAACAAAGACTGCATTATTAAATCCTTTTTCATGCTATAATTTTACTTTAGATATGCTTATACTTTACTTCTATAAACTGTATATTTACAATATAAAATATTGGCTCGATAGCTCAGTTGGTAGAGCAGCGGATTGAAAATCCGCGTGTCGGTGGTTCAATCCCGCCTCGAGCCACCAAACAAAAAAACTCCTTAGCTTGATAAGCTAGGGAGTTTTTTCGTGTGCATCTTGATATTTTATATACTGACTTAATGTGTGTTTTTAAGTAATCCAAATATTTGGGCTAAATAACTATTATTAGTACTAATACATTAATATAAAATATTGTGATGGACATAGTATTGTTACTTAAGTAGCAATACTATATCTAATTTAAATAAATATAAATATAAATATAAATATATTTATAAAACTATTAATTAAGCAAGTGCTTTTTGTGCAGCAGATACTACAGCAGCAAAACCAAACTTGTCATTAACAGCCATATCTGCCATAACTTTACGGTCTAAAGCAATATTTGCTTTTTTCAAGCCAGCAATTAACACACTGTAAGTCACGCCTAACATACGGCTTGCCGCATTAATGCGGGCAATCCATAAACGACGGAATACGCGTTTTTTGTTGCGACGGTCGCGATAGGCATATTGTCCAGCACGCATAACCGCTTGTTTAGCAACACGGTATACATTGTTACGACGACCACGAAAACCTTTTGATAAGGCGAATACTTTTTTGTGACGGGCTCTAGCCGTGACACCACGTTTTACGCGAGGCATAATTTATCCTTTTAAGACAAGAAAATTTAAAACAAATTAATACAAATTAATACCAGTATTATTTAATACTTAAGTAGTCAGCGACTCATTAAGCATAAGGCATCATGCGGCGAACACTACCTGCATCAGCTGCAGTGACATTGACTGTGCCGCGTAAAGCACGTTTGTTTTTAGTGGTTTTCTTAGTCAAAATATGGCGTTTAAACGCTTGTCCGCGTTTAATTGTACCGCCTGCACGGATAGTTAAGCGTTTAGCCGCACTTTTTTTGGTCTTCATCTTAGGCATAAATGCTCCTGATGTACGTCGTTAGGTGGCAATAGAACATTGCGCTTGTACAACCTACGTCGCTATTTACTTAAAATTTTAAGTAAGCCTATTATTTTAACTGTTTTTACCTATTTTTAAATATTTTTACATAAATATTTTTACATAAATATTATTAGATAAATATTTATTACTTATTACTTATTACTTATTACATTACTTACTATTTATATTTACTTAATTTTTTGCTAATGCTTGCAAAATTTTCTCATGTACGCCGCCAAAACCACCATTACTCATACAAACAACCGTATCACCTGCTTGAGCAGTTGCTACAATGGCTTGCACTAATGACTCTAAATTATCATAAACACTCGCTTGATTCCCTAAAGGTTTTAAAGCAGCGACTAAATCCCACCCTAAGGTATTTTTACCTAGACTTTCACCGTAACCAAACACGACATCAGCGTCGCATAAACTATCGGCTAAAGCATCTTTCATTGTCCCTAATTTCATTGTGTTAGACCGTGGTTCAAGCACCGCTAAAATGCGTCCAACACCCACTGTGCCACGTAAACCCGCCAAAGTGGTAGCAATAGCAGTGGGGTGATGGGCAAAATCATCAATCACACGAATATTATTGACTGTACCGCGTAACTCCATACGGCGTTTGACAGATTGAAATGTATTCATCGCGGCAATTGATACAGCCGGTGTAATTCCAATATGACGGGCGGCTATTACCGCTGCTAACACATTACTGCGGTTATGCTCGCCACTTAAAGTGCTATTAACTACCCCTTGTAAGACATTTTGATGCAATATTTCATAACGGCCTTCATCAAATACAGTCCCAATACGCCAAGCTACATCAGAATTTTTTGAATGGTCACTGCCATCAAACGTTTGTATTTCACTCCAACAACCGCGTGTAATGACACGTTGCAACGCGGCTTGATTCGCGGCTTGATTCACTACTATCGCCCCTTCACTGGGTACAATACGCACCAAATGATGAAACTGCGTTTCTATCGCTGATAAATCAGGAAAAATATCGGCATGGTCAAATTCTAAATTGTTTAATATAGCAGTGCGTGGACGGTAGTGAACAAATTTACTACGTTTATCAAAAAAAGCCGTGTCGTATTCGTCGGCTTCAATCACAAAAAAATCAGTCTCACCTAAACGAGCAGAGATACCAAAATTATGTGGTACACCGCCAATTAAAAAGCCAGGTTTAAAACCAGCGTATTCAAGCATCCACGCCAATATAGCACTGGTAGTCGTTTTTCCGTGAGTGCCTGCAACCGCCAAGACCCAACGGCCTTGTAAGACATAATCTGATAACCATTGCGCACCGCTGGTATAAGGCAATCCTCTATTTAAGATAGCTTCAACTAACGGGTTTCCGCGTGATAAAGCGTTACCAATTACATATAAATCAATTTCTGGACGCAATTGTTCATCGTCCCAGCCCGTTATTAAATCAATACCTTGTGCGTGTAATTGCGTACTCATAGGCGGATAAACGCCAATATCACAGCCCGTTACCGTATGCCCCGCACTGCGCGCCAACAAAGCAATACCGCCCATGGCAGTACCACAAATACCTAATATATGAATATGCATAAAATATGTTGTGTGAAGTTATAAAGTTAATACCATTTTAATTTTTATAGTATATTTTTTAAATCTTGTACTAAGCTATCTATACTTTGTCCGTGGCGTACAAATAAACGTATTCGCCCTTGTTTATCAAATATATAGCTAGCAGCAGTATGGTCAATACTATAGTTATTAATAGATTTTTCTTTATCTTTTTTATCGGCTTTATTATCTTTATTATCTTTATTGTTTTTATTGTTTTTACTTTCTTTATTTTCTGTATTTAAAGTATCATTATTTTTAGTATAAAAAATCTTAAATGAATCAGCCGCAGTTTTAGTCGCTGATTCATCACCGCGTAAAGCAATAAAACTAGTATCAAATGCAGCCGCAAATTGTTGTAGTTCAGGAAATGTATCACGCTTTGGATCTAGTGTAACTAATACGACTTGAATATTTGAAGTATCAATATTTTCTTTTCTTAAAGCTTTAAGTGCATAAGCGTAATCCATTAATGTAGTCGGACACACATCAGGACAACGCGTAAAACCAAAAAAAATGACTAACGTTTTGCCTTTAAAATTATCTAATTTAATGGCTTTATTGTGTACATCATATAATACCCAAGGCACTGTAGCAATATTTGAACCTGTAATGTCTGTTGCAGTAAATGTTGGTGGCTTAGGTGTACACGCTGATAGTACTATCATTAACCCAATATATATGTACCATCGACATATATATACAGTATTAAATAAACTATTTTTTAAATGATTAAACATATATACATTGGTTATTAATTATTAATTATTAATTGTTAATTGTTAATTGTTAATTGTTAATTATTAATTGTTAATTGTTAATGATATTTAAGTATCATTATTAAGTATATTTTA
>JBDLSY010000009.1:0-5628 GCA_039805985.1 Pseudomonadota bacterium
TATTTCTTTAAATTAAGCAAAAAAATATAAACGAAAAGCGGTGTTATAAACTATAAAATAATAAGCATATTTATTAGGTTATCAATTTGTTGCTTAATATAAAAAGTATAAAAGTCTAAAAGTAGACCATAGATGGATTATAAGTTGTATTTTATTGGATTAATTAAATTAATCCTGATAAAAATATTTTTCAATCATTATTAATTTTCGTAGCAGTGTTAAAATAGAAAGCTAAATATAAAATATAGACAATTTAACAGGCAGTTAAAGTAGTTTATTAGTAAATTTACCAACAGTTTTTACCAACATTTTTATTTTCATATTTATTTAATATTTTTAACATTTTTAATATTTATTTAACATTGATATATATTCATATACATTCATACTTATGAGCGAATCTTTTAATATCCCTAATGTGATGAGTTCATCACGACGCAATCTTCTTTTGGCTACAGGTGGTATGGGTGCAGTCGGGGTTGCTTGTCTTGCTGTTCCTTTTGTATCTACTTTTACGCCTTCTGAAAAAGCTAAGGCGGCTGGTGCTTCGGTTGAAGTCGATATTAGTGATTTAAAAATAGGTGAGATGAAAACCGTAGAATGGCGCGGTAAGCCTGTTTGGATTTTAAAGCGTAGCCCAGAAATGTTGGCGTCATTAGAAACAACACAGTCAGATTTGGCAGATCCTGATTCAAAACGCAATCCTAATGAATTAACGCCAGAATATGCACGTAACCAGCATCGTTCAATTAAGCCAGAAGTGTTGGTTACTGTCGGTATTTGCTCGCACTTAGGCTGTTCACCTACCGCAAAATTACAAGGGGGTGACGCAAATTTACCCGCTGCGGGTGGTTTTATTTGCCCTTGTCACGGCTCAACATTTGATATGGCAGGACGTGTTTATAAAAACAAACCTGCTCCAGACAATATGGAAATACCTAAACACATGTATCTAACGGATACTAAAATTTTAGTTGGTGAAGACAAAGCTTAATTACTAAATATATTTAAAAATCAGGAGCCATTATGGCAGATATGAAAGAAGCCCCCATTAATGCGAGTGTCGGTGAAAAAGCATTAACTTGGATTGATAACCGTTTCCCTCTAACTAAGACATTAGAAGAACATATTACTAAGTACTATGCACCAAAAAACTTTAATTTTTGGTACTTCTTTGGTTCATTAGCGATGCTAGTCTTGGTGATGCAAATTGTGTCGGGTATTTTTTTGGTAATGCACTATAAACCCAGTGCAGAGCCGTTTGATGGTGTACCGGGACACGTGTCGGCGGCTTATGCTTCGGTTGAATATTACATTATGCGTGAAGTACCTTGGGGTTGGTTGGTACGTTATATGCACTCAACGGGCGCTTCTGCGTTTTTTGTGATTGTTTATCTACACATGTTTCGCGGATTAATCTATGGTAGCTATCGTAAACCACGTGAGTTAGTGTGGGTGTTTGGTTGTGCAATTTTTTTATCTTTAATGGCAGAAGCATTTATGGGGTATTTATTACCGTGGGGGCAGATGTCTTTTTGGGGTGCACAAGTCATTGTAAATTTATTCGCAGCAGTTCCTTTTATAGGACCAGACTTAGCAGAGATTATTCGTGGTGATTTTAATGTGGGTGATGCTACCTTAAACCGCTTTTTCAGTTTTCACGTAATCGCTGTGCCTTTGATTTTAGTCGGTTTAGTTGCAGCGCATATTGTTGCTTTACATGAAGTGGGTTCAAATAATCCTGATGGGGTAGACATCAAGGCTAAAAAAGACGCTAACGGTATTCCTTTAGACGGTATTCCGTTTCACCCTTACTATAGTATTCATGATGTTTTTGGCGTAGCAGTATTTTTATTTATTTTTAGTGCGATTATATTTTACGCCCCCGAAATGGGCGGATACTTTTTAGAGTACAACAACTTTGTTCCCGCTAATCCGTTACAAACACCATCACATATTGCCCCGGTTTGGTACTTCACACCGTTTTATAGTATGTTACGTGCAACAACAGGCACGTTTATACAATTATTATTATCGTGTATGGCAGCAGCAGCGGCAGGTTCTTTAGTATTAGGCCGTTTAAATAGCAAAGTTCAAGAAGCAGCGGTTGCGTTATTAGTATTTACTATTTTAGTAGCCGCTATTATGCTATATGGTATGACTAATTGGCTGGCTATTGCTGTCATTATCGCTGCAGTTGTAACAACAGGGTTGATTAAAACACCGGTTTCACATACTTTGGCTTTATTAGCAGTTACGGCCGCAGCTACTTTATTAAATGTTTTTGATGCAAAATTTTGGGGCGTCGTAGTGATGGGTGGGGCAGTTATCATTTTATTTGGATTGCCTTGGCTTGATCGTAGTCCTGTGAGAAGTATTCGTTATCGCCCCGCTTTTCACGTGTATATGTACGGCGTATTTGTATTAGGATTTTTTGTGTTGGGTTATTATGGTGTTCAGCCGCCCAGTGTTATCGGTAATATTTTGTCTATGGCATTTACTTTTTATTATTTTGGATTCTTTTTACTGATGCCTTTTTGGTCACAACTGGGGACTTTTAAAATAGTGCCTGACCGTGTTACTTTTGAGCCGCATTAAATACTACCGCTATTAATAAAGTGTTTATCAAACACAATACTATTAATTTAATTATTAACTTACCTGAAATTAATAGATAGGGTTAGTTGAAGTTATTATTGATAGTTGTTAGTTGTTAGTTATTAGTTGATAGATATAAATAATAGCTATTTTATTTTTATAGATAGACTTTTGATTACCTAGTTTTATTATTTTGCATTATGTTGTTATGAATCAATTAAAATTACTTTTTATTACCGTTGGCCTAATTGTCTCTGGCGCTGTTTTTTCTTCGGGTGGTGATGCACCTCCGCTTGATCGAGCACCAGATTTATCCAATGATAAAGCTGCCTTACAACATGGTGCAAAACTATTTGTCAATCATTGTCTGAATTGTCATAGTGCTAGTGGTATGCGCTATAACCGTCTGAAAGATATTGGCCTAACTGACGAGCAAATTAAAAATAATTTGTTGTTTAGCGCTGACAAAATAGGTGAAACTATGGGCGTGGCTATGTTGCCTAAAGATGCTAAAAATTGGTTTGGGGCTATGCCACCCGACTTAAGCGTTATTGCTCGTGCTAAGTCCAGTGGTCAAGGCACAGGTGCTGATTACATTTATACTTATTTACGGAGTTATTATCGCGATGCCAGTCGCCCCACAGGCTGGAATAACGTAGCTTACCCTAATTCAGCAATGCCTCATGTTTTATGGGAATCACAGCCAGCACGCGGCTTGGAAAAAACAGAGCTTATTCACGATGCTAAACAGCCAGCTAGTTTTGAAAAAATAGTCACTACTTATGACACTTTAGGAACAGCCGTCGTTAATAAAACAAAGTTATCTACTCATACAGACCACGCAGGTGTGACATACAAATATATTACTGATGATAAGAATATTAAAGCCAATCAAAAATTTAATGAAGATGTTGCGCATATTACGGCATTTATGCAATATATGGCTGATCCAAGTGCGAGTACCCGTAAATCAATGGGTGTTTGGGTGTTGCTATTTTTAGGTATATTTATTTTATTGGCCTATTTTTTAAATAAAGAATATTGGAAAGATATTAAATAGTATTTTTTATCATTTTAATCTTGATTTTTATCAAATATATTTAATTATTAAGCTTAGAAAATTTAAAAGGGATAAACTATGATTGTTTTATATTCTTCAGCGACAGATCCATTTTCTCATCGTAGCCGCTTCGTATTGTTTGAAAAAGGTATGGATTTTGAAATAAAAGATGTAGATATGTACAACAAACCTGATGAAATTAATCAGATGAACCCTTATGGTGAAGTGCCGATTTTGGTTGAACGTGATTTAACTTTGTACGAATCTAACATTATTAATGAGTATATTGATGAGCGTTTTCCTCACCCGCAATTGATGCCTGTTGATCCAATTAACCGTTCAAAAGTGCGTTTAGGATTACTAAACTTTGACCGTGAATTATATTTTTATGTAAAAATTTTAGAATCACGCAGTGATGTTGATGAAAAATCTAAAGAGCGTGCGCGTTTACATATCCGTGACCAACTGACCGTACTTGCACCTATGTTTTTGAAAAATAAGTACTTTATGGGTGAAGAGTTTTCTATGTTAGATATTGCCATTGCACCGCTATTATGGCGTTTAACATACTATAAAATTGAGTTGCCTAAAATGGCTGCACCTTTGGCAAAGTATGCTGAACGTTTATTTGCTCGCCCAGGTTTCATTGAATGTTTAACACCCTCAGAAAAAGTAATGCGTCGTTAGTCAAACATTAAAAAATACTAAAAATAAATATTAATTTAAACATAAATGCTCACTTTTTAATTGTATATTATGGACGCAAGTTTTAAACCTTATTCAATCAGAGCTATGTATGAATGGTGTACAGATCATGGTCATGAACCTTACTTAGCGATCGCTGTTGATAGTAGTTGCACTGTGCCTACAACACACGTTCAACAAGGACAAATTGTATTAGATGTGAGTCCAGAATCTATTAAAGATTTAGACCTAGGCTTAGAATCCATTAGCTTTAAGGCTCGTTTTTCTGGTGTTGTCCACCATATCTATACACCTTTACACCGTGTCATAGGGATGTTTCCTACACATAATCCACAATTAGGTGTTTTTTTTGAACCTACTAATACACCTGTATCATCAAGTTTAGGTAATACTACACCTGTAGAAGTCAGTATTAGTGATAGTAGTGATAATAATATAAAAAATTCTACAAAAAATTCTACTTTACCTACAAAAAGTAAAATTATTCGTGTAAAATAATAAAGTTGATATTTTATATAAAAGCCGATTTAGCTCAGTTGGTAGAGCAACCGCCTTGTAAGCGGTAGGTCATCAGTTCGAATCCGATAATCGGCACCAGTTAAAAACTCTACTTAATAAGATTATTAAGTAGAGTTTTTAACGTTTAGCTTTATGTCATACAAGTATTTCACCCCGTAAACTGTTTGGCTGTACATCAATAATACGTACCCGTACCATTTGCCCAACTAATCGTTGATGACCAGAAAAATTAACGATACGCATATTTTCAGTTCTGCCCATTAACTCGTGTTCATTTTTCTTGCTTAGCCCTTCAACTAAAATAGTTTGTATGCTGTCCAGCATTGCTAGGCTAATTGCTTTAGCATTTAAAATAATTTGTGCTTGTAGACGCTGTAAGCGTGCTAATTTTATAGCATCTGTTGTATCATCATTTAAGTCGGCAGCGGGTGTGCCAGGGCGACGGCTGTATACAAAACTAAAAGAAGTGTCAAAATTTAAATCAATAATTAATTTCATCGTTTGTTCAAAATCGGCTTCAGTTTCGCCAGGAAAGCCCACAATAAAATCACTGGATAAACAAATATCGGGTCGTACTGCTCGTACACGCTTAATAATATTTTTATATTCCAAGGCGGTATAACCCCGTTTCATTGCATTCAATACGTGGTCGCTGCCCGCTTGAACAGGTAAATGTAAATAATTAGCCAGTTTAGGTAAACGCCCCATCGTATCAATTAGTTTTTGCGTCATTTCTTTTGGGTGAC
>JBDLSY010000010.1:0-5055 GCA_039805985.1 Pseudomonadota bacterium
CCAACAAGTATCAAACAGTCATTGAAGATGGTGCATTCATAGGCAGCGATGTCCAGCTCATTGCCCCTGTTACAGTGGGTTCAGGTGCAACAATTGCCGCAGGTACGACCGTTACTAAAAATGCCCCAGCCAAGCAATTAACAGTTGGACGCGTTAAACAAACGAGTATTGCTCATTGGCAACGTCCTGTTAAGCGATAACACAATACGCCAGTTAAATTTTAAGACTTCTTAGCAGCAGATGACAGTGCGTGATTGACTTCTTTTAACTTATTACGCCGCTTACGTTCTGAATGTGCGGCTTCATGTAAAGCGTAAATATCATTAATACTTTTATCACGCTTACCGCCCCGTAGAAAAAACATAAGTTTAGACCATAGTTGATCTTTCGGTTCAGGTTTAGGTGGCGTACTCACTTCCGACGGCTTAAGCGCTTTTTGTAACTGATGCATCGATTGTGGACGCAATTCAGGCGTCATTTTCATACACCAACGAACCACGCTAATCAATTCATCGCTATAGATACCTCTCAAAGATTTATAAGCTGCATCCATTTTATCTTCTTTAACACGGCTATCAGCTGCCTGTGGCGGTATACCTGTCATACAAGCAAAAATACACGCACCGAGCGAATAGATATCAGTCCAAGGCCCTAAAGTTTGTTTTTTATATAGTTCTAGTGGTGCAAAACCAGGCGTATACATCGGGAATAATTTTGCACTGTCTTCAATCAATGTGCTGCGTGCTGCACCAAAGTCCAACAAAATAGGTGAGCCATCGCGGCGCATATAAATATTAGCGGGTTTTAAGTCTAAGTGTAATACTTTATTTAAATGGACTTCACGTAGACCATTGATGACGCTATAAAAAGTATCTCTAATAAATGATTCTGAAAGTACTTCACGATGACCTTCATCGCGAAATTTTAAAATTAATTCTTGTAACGAAAGCCCGGTAACATAGTTCATAACCATATAAACAGTATTGTTTTCCCTAAAAAAATTAATTACTTTAACAATATTAGGGTGAAAAATACGCGACAATACCCGTCCTTCTTCAAAAAAACAGCGTAATCCTGCACGATAAGTCGCAATGTGTTCGGGCTTTACAGTAGGCGTCAGTTCTCCAGCCGTTCGAGTAGCGAGTGCACTAGGTAGATACTCTTTAATTGCAACGGGCTTATCATCTTCGTCGTATGCTAAATATACAATACTAAATCCACCGCTAGATATTTTAGAATCTATACGGTAACCAGCAATTTCTAGACCATTGGGTAAAGGGACATTAGCAGTAGAAGTGGACATAGTATGATTTTACCGTTACTTTAGAAAAATGGCTGTATCTTATTCATAACAAGACATTTTATTAATAAAAACTGCACAGAAATTGTACAAAATACGGTTTAAAGTAGTGTATTTGACATTACTATTATCAAATAGCTAATGTATACAAAAAATATCATAAAATAGTACCTAAATTAAGCAGCTCAATGTGAATGATTAAAAAGGTTTAGGGTTAATGCGATTTTCTATTCAACAAAATACGATTCAGGGCAAACGTCATGATAATCAAGATCGCATGGGACATATTTATACCAAAGATGCTTTGCTATTAGTCGTATGCGATGGATTAGGTGGGCATGGTAACGGTGAAAAAGCCGCCGCTTGGGCTTTAGAAACCTTAGCACAACGCTTTCAGTATTTTGCTAAACCGCTCATTTATGACCCTGTTATATTTTTAGAGGCCTCTATTATTGCGGCACATAAACGCATTTTAAAAAAAACACCTATTGAGAAATTATCAACACATCCAAGAACAACCATTGTATGTGCTTTAATTCAATCTGGGCAAATATGGATTGCACATTCTGGTGACTCTCGTGCTTATCATATTCGTGCAGGTTCTGCTATTGCACGTACGCGCGACCATTCCAAGCTACAATTTTTAATCGATACGGGGCGAATCAAAGCCAGTGATGCAGGGCCTAATCATCCAGACCGTAATCGTTTAATTAATTGTTTAGGAGCAGAGATACCCCCCAGTGTTGAACACACTGGCCCATTTAAATTATTAGAAAATGATATTGTGTTATTGTGTTCTGACGGCGTATGGGGTAGTTTAAGCGATGATCAGCTGCTTAAAATTATTAGTCAGCCTAGTTTATCGCAAGCATTGCCTTTATTGGTTAGCAGCGCGTCTAATTCAGGCGGTATTTATGCTGATGACGCTACTGGTTTAGCGGTTAGATGGTTGGCTGATTTTTCTGATACCAATTTAGTTGATTCGGAACATATCAAAGCGGACTTTGAATCCACAGTACACCTCACGCTAACACAAGCGACAGATATGCGTATTATGACGGACGAAGAGATGAACCAGCAGGTTTTAGAAATACGCAAAGCCCTCGCTAAGTTTAATAGCCGTTAAAAATGCTTTAAAGTAAAAACAATAGAATTATTTAGTATTCCTATAATTAAATATTTAATATTTAATATTTAATATTTAGTATGTAGTATTTAATATTTAATATTTAATATTAAACGGCTCAATAATTAATATTCCCAATGACTGGCCACGCTTTTTTAATTTAAGCAAATCACGATCCAGTGTTAAAATTATTTTTGCTTGAGCGTATAAAGCTAAATTTAAAAAAATTTGGTCATCAATGTCTCGGCAACGCAGCAGCCCATTAGCAATATCATTTGATAACAAACAATCAGCAATTAAAGTAGCGTGTTGATTAAAAGTTTCACTTAAATAACTTATATTTTCAAGCGTAGCATATTTTGCTAAATAACGGCTGTTAGCCACTCGTAGAGCTTCATTTTGCATCCACGGCGTACTAAGCCATGAATACTGTGCGAGTAGTGACTGCACTGTATGAACAGTACTAGATTCTTGAAAAAAGAAAGCATTTAAAACTACGTTAGTATCTAAAATAATATTTGGTTTCAACATCAAGTGATTATTTTTTAAATTTAAAGAACTCTCTAATTTTAGCTTTAAAAGTCATATCCATTGTAATGGATACATTATTATTTTTAATTGCCCGGTTAAACAAATTTAAATTATTTTTATGAATTAAAAGGATATTATTTTCTATCTCTTGTTTAGTTGTAGCATTTTTATTTAAAGATATATAAAGGTTATCAAAATCAGTTGGTATATTATTGTTTTTTTGTTGAGCTTTTTTGCCTAATTTTGATTGAACTTTTTCATATGTTTTTGTATGTATTAAAGAGAACATAGCTGAATGTTTTATTACAAGTTTTAATTTATCAGACAAAGAAAATTCTGTCTGACCCAGTTTTTCATACTCAGATAGGTAATCTTTTTTAATACGATCTAATTCACGTTTACGATCTAAATTTGGGGAAGACATAAGTTTATTAACAGAACCTTCAACTGCTGCTTTACCTATGTTACTATCGTCTAAATATAAATTTAGATAATGTTGGGCAATTTCAGAATCTTTTTCACTTAATTGATTAATATCTATTTGATTAAGATATATTTTATTTAAATTATTTAAACCTTCCAGCAGTATATTTTTATATATATTATTTTTTGTGGTGATATTATTTATTAATTTTTCATTAGTTTGACTCATTGTTGAATCAGTTAATGGGAGTGAAGCGTCATTAATGCCCTCAAGTTTTGCTAAGCGTGACTCGACTAGGCCTGCTTCAACTGCTTTATTATGTCGCGGTCTAACCACTTCATCTACTTGGGCCAGCAATGACCTAAAGTCTAAAGTTTCTTTGAAAATTTCTGAACGGCTTGTATTCGTATCATTTTTAATGAACGCAATATGTTTTTGGTCTGCATCTATTATATGTTGACGTATTTTATTATTTGGAGTGTCTTTTAAATTTATTCCACTTGTGTATCTGTTTGTTGTAATAGGAAGAGGAAATTCACCTTTTTTCCCAAGTAAAGTATAGTCCTGTGGTTGTAAAGCTTTATTAAACTGGTCAATAGTGATTTCTTGCTTTTCTTTCTCATTAGGATCATTGTAAATAACTTTATCATCCTTTACTCCAATCAACAAAACTGCATGAGAACCTGTGGGAGTATTACCTTTAATCATCCCAGTGTAAATGCCTGCAATGACACCTTTATCATACTTATTTAGCAATTTATTTACAATTTTAGGGGTCAATGTGTAGGCATAGTTTGAATCAACATACTGTGAAATAAGTGTGACTTTTTGCGTATTATATTCATGTATTGGACTAAGACCTTTATGGTTTTTATAGTTAGTTCTTATTCTATTAATGGATTGGTGATAGGCTTCAGGCTTAACATTAATATACGAAGGAGGCGAAAGCGATGTATTTATATAGCCTGTCATTGCCATAGTAGCAGCCCAACATAAGCCGCCGTCAGATTTTTCAAATGTTTGTGCCGGTAGCATACGATTTCCAAAATCATCTAAAAAATTATCATGTCCAAATCGCCATATATCATCCTGTAAAATCAGAGGAATGTCAAGTTTTATATTATGAATTCCTCTAATATTATTGATACTACCTGCTGAACCCGTGCTACCGATGGATTCATCATCGCCACCGCCGATTGCTGTTGCACGGGTCGGCGGTATTTGTATACTGTTTTTAACTAACGCGGGTGGTTTACTCTCCATTTTTCTGACTATTTTGATGACGGCTGGCATTTTACTGTTTCTATTTTGTGTCACAGTAGAGATTGATGAACTGCTGACTGATGAACCGCCATTAGATACCGAACTATTGCCGTAACTAGCAAGCGATTGATTAGACCTGCCTTTATTTGATGAACCTTGAGTAGACACTGACACATCGCCAAACCCAGCAAGCGATAGTTGTGGTTGCGAAACCGTAGTCAATGCGGGAACAACCGCACTCTTGATTGACGGCAAAAGACCCGCGCTATTAGGCGATAAATTCCGAATGGATATATCAGGAATCATAATAAATGCTGGAATGCCCGCATTGTTGGTTGACGGCGAAGAACTAACGCTATTACGCGATGAACCCCGACTAGATGCATCAGCAATCGCCATCTCTTTAACACG
>JBDLSY010000011.1:0-2748 GCA_039805985.1 Pseudomonadota bacterium
CGTAAATCAGGTGTAATATGTTCTTTGCCGCCACAAAAAGCATTTAAGTTAAACACATCAGTTGAGATACCCACATTGTTAGCATGCTTTAACCCACCCGCATTGACACGGTTACTCACCACGGCAATAATTGTAGTATTGCCTAATTGACCCACGGCTTGTGCATCAATTAAAGCTTTTAAGTTGCTACCACCGCCTGAAATAAGTACAACAATTTTATATAAACGGGGTTGCAAGGCAGGCATACTTTGATTAGAGATTGACTGCCCACTCATTTTATAAGCCTATAATATTAACCGCTGGCATATCAGCCAAACGGGGTGACACTTGCCCAACGGTATAAATAGACTCATCGCCTAAAGCCGTATGAGCCTTGACAATATCAGCTTGTGGTACAGCAATTAACATACCAATGCCCATATTAAATACTTGCATTTGTTCGGTACGACTCACTTGACCAATACGGGCGATTAATTCAAAAATCAAAGGTACTGCCCATGAACCAAAATTGATGTGTGCCGTTAAATTTTCAGGCAATACACGAGGTACATTTTCTGTTACACCGCCACCTGTGATATGCACCATACCATGAATCGCTACCCCCGCTGCTAACAATTGTTTATAAGGCTGCAAATAAGCCACATGAACCGCCAACAATAAATCACCCAATGAATGGTGGGTTTGTGCCTGTTGTGCAGGCGTTAAATCAGTATAAGTGGGTATTTTTCCTTGTGCCATTAGCTCTTTAACAGGGACAGTCCAATCTAAATCTTTTAGTACATAACGTGCCAAACTATAACCATTGGTGTGTAAACCACTTGAAGGCAAGGCTAATAAAGCATCGCCCACTTTAATTTTACTGCCATCAAGGGCATTCGCTTTGTCCACTACACCCACAATCGTACCCGCAACGTCCCAGTGTCCTTCATGGTAAACACCAGGCATTTCAGCCGTTTCGCCGCCTAACAATACACAGCCCAATGTTTTACAAGCAACGGCCATACCGCCCACAATCTCGGCAACTTTTGTTGCATCTAGTTTAGCAGCGGCAACATAATCCATAAAAAATAAAGGTTCACCGCCTTGTACCAAAATATCATTCACACTGTGATTAACTAAGTCAGCCCCCACTGTATTCCAGCGTTGCATCGCACTGGCAATCATCGTTTTAGTACCCACGCCATCGGTTGAAGCAACCAAAACAGGTTGTGCCATATTTTTCAAACTAGACACATCAATCATGCCACCAAATGCACCAATCCCCGCTAATACAGCAGGCGTGTAAGTGGCTTTAACTGCTGCTTTCATTAGTTCTACAGCGCGGTCACCTTCGGCAATACTGACACCTGCGGCGGCATATTTAGATTCGTTTGAAGTTGTTATTTGATTCATTGTTATTGCTGCCCTTGAGTTGAAGAAATATCTGTGCGGTATTGCGCACCTTGAAAAGAAATTTGATTGACAACCGTATAGGCTGAATCACGTGCATTCGCAACGGTATCACCCCATGCGGTAACTGATAAAACACGCCCACCTGCGGTCAATAGTTGGTCATTTTTAAGCAGTGTACCTGCTTGAAATATCGCTACATTATTAGGCAGTTGTGCGGGTAAATTAATTATATTACCTGCTAACGGAGCATCAGGGTAACCACTGGCTGCCATAACTACGGTTAAACACGCATAATTATGCCAATGAATTGTGCGGCGGTCTAATGTCCCTGCCACACAGGCTTGCATAATAGACAATAGATCATCATTTAATAAACCCATTAATACTTGAGTTTCGGGGTCACCAAACCGCGTATTAAACTCTAAAACACCTATTTTTTGTTCACCATTGGGCAAGGTATCAATCATTAATCCCGCATAAATGACCCCACAATAATCAATTTGTTGTTGTTTAAGTTGTGCTAAAAATGGTTCAAATACTTGTTGGTCTATTTGCATTAATAAATCAGGCGTAATGTCTAATACAGGCGAAAATGCCCCCATTCCACCCGTATTAGGCCCTAAATCGCCGGTTAATAAACGTTTATGGTCGCGGGCTGCGGGCATACGAGAGACTGTTTTACCATCACAAAAAGCCAATATAGAAATCTCTCGCCCTGGCAATAAGGCTTCAATCACGACGTGTGCCCCTGCTATACCATAAGCTTGGTCACGCATAATATGGGCTAAAGCTATTTCAGCTTGTAATAAATCAAAACAAACGGCTACGCCCTTTCCAGCGGCTAAACCATCAGCTTTTACTACGCAAGCCCCTTGCTGATTAAACGGTTTAGTCCGTATAAATTCAAGTGCTTTGTCGTAATCTGCGAATACCGCAAATGGTGCAGTTGGGATACCCGCATCTTGCATAAAGTATTTAGCAAAGGCTTTTGAACTTTCTAATTGAGCTGCTTTTTTATTAGGTCCAAAGGCGGCAACGCCTATGGTTTTCAAAACATCAACAATACCTGTTTCTAAAGCGGCTTCAGGGCCAATCACCGCAAAATTAACACCATGAGTTTGTGCAGCTTGTGTCAAAGCAAACACATCGTCTACTTTAATGGGTAATTGCGTTACACGAGGCATATTTAAATAAGCCCCATTACCTGGTGCAATGAATATCTGTGAAACATGTGGGCTTTGTAATAGTTTCCATACTAAAGCGTGTTCACGTGCGCCATTACCAACAACCAATACGGTATGTGTTTTTATAGTGAGTGTATTCATTAATGTATATTAATAGGTATAATGTGTAATG
>JBDLSY010000012.1:0-5548 GCA_039805985.1 Pseudomonadota bacterium
CACTACCCAAAGCCCCCAAAAAACCTGCCGATAAACTCGCTTATTTACCTAGCACTGCCTCTGAAGCAGCCCATATAACAACCCCTTTTTTATTAAAAAAATCGACTGATTCAATAAATAACAGTATAAGTACAACCAAGATTAATCAGGCACTAATTCCATCAAATCAATTAGAAAATCCCTTGACTAAAGTCACAAAAATAGCTTTAAAACAATCAAAAAATAAAAAAACAACCCTCTCAACAGACCGAAAAATATACGTATTAGACACTAACGTACTATTGCACGATCCTAGCAGCTTGTTTCGTTTTGATGAAAATAATATTTTCTTACCGATGATGGTTTTAGAAGAGTTAGACAACCACAAAAAAGGCACGACAGAAGTCTCACGGCATGCGCGTCAAATCACTCGAACTTTAGACCGACTCATTAAACAGACTGATGGCGATATTACTACAGGCGTTCCTCTAAGGGCAGCCGATGATGCTGATTTTTCTGGCTATTTATATTTTCAAACCGACATCGCCAATAGCAGTGTACCCAAAGGACTGGCTGCTGGCGTACCTGACCATTTAATTTTAGGTGAACTTGAGCGTTTAGCCAAAGCCAAAGCCCCGCAACAAGTTATTTTAGTCAGTAAAGACATTAATATTCGGCTTAAAGCGACCGTACTTGGCTTAAATGCCCAAGATTATTTAAATGATAATATTAATCAAGACAGTGATAACCTGCATACGGGCTGGATAGACACGCGTACTTGGAGTAAAGCACAGCAAGCACAATTAACTTTAGTAGAGCAATGGCAAGAAAACGGTATTACGCACCTTAAATTAACGGGCAATGCTTGTTCAAGTTTAATCATTAATAGCTTTGTATTATTGTCTGATACCATTGATACAGATGGTATTTTTGAATTAGGTGCACGGGTTATTGACACCACAGGTAAATACATCATACTCAAAGCAGTACGAGATTTTACCCTAGCAAAAAATGCTGTTTGGGGCGTGCAAGCCCGCAATATAGAGCAAAACTCCGCATTAAATTTATTAACTAATCCTGAAGTTGATTGCGTCAGTCTCTTAGGTCAAGCAGGTACAGGTAAAACTTTATTAGCCCTTGCAGCAGGTTTGGCACAAGTCTTAGACAAACGTATTTATAGTGATATTATTTTGACACGTGCAACCGTCAGTGTCGGTGATGATATTGGCTTTTTACCCGGTACTGAAGAAGAAAAGATGGCCCCTTGGATGGGTGCTGTTGAAGACAATTTAGAAGTTTTATTAGGCAGTGCAAAGTCGTCTACAGGGGCTATTGGGGGAGTATGGGGACAACAAGCTAGCCTTGAACTAGTCCGTAGCCGCATTAAAATAAAATCAATGGCGTTTATGCGTGGACGAACATTTCAAAATAAATTTGTCATTATTGACGAAGCACAAAACTTAACGCCTAAACAAATGAAAACTTTAATTACTCGGGCAGGCCCCGGTACTAAATTTGTCTGTTTAGGCAATTTGGCTCAAATTGATACGCCGTATTTAACTGAACATTCTTCAGGTTTAGGCTATGTCATTGACCGCTTTAAAGGTTGGCCACACGGCGGACACGTTACATTGGCACGTGGTGAACGTTCACGTTTAGCCGAATTTGCGACTGAAGTATTGTAATTTTTCAGTTTTTTAATTTTTCAGTTTTTTAATTTTTTAATTTTTTAAAAATTTATTACTTATTATAAATTATTTATTATTTATTATTTTTATGACTCAATCCCCCGTAGACGCTACAAACACTGCCAGTGTTTTAAAGACACCAGAACAAAAACAGGCTTTTTTGATTTATGTAAATAATTTACTTAAAAACTTAATTGCTCAATTAAACCAAGGTTTGGTTGAACGTGATGAAGCCATTAAATTGACTTTGTTAAGTGTTTTAGCACAAGAAAACATTGTATTAGTCGGGCCACCGGATACAGGCAAAAGTTTTTTTAGCCCGTAAAATTGCCGATTCTTTTGCCACGCAAGCCGATGACCCCAACCGTTATTATGAATATTTATTAACCAAATTTTCAACACCTGAAGAATTGTTTGGGCCTTTGTCCATCAGCGAACTGAAAGCAGACCGCTTTAAACGCAATACCACGGGGTATTTGCCCAGCGTGCAATTGGCTTTTTTAGACGAAGTGTTTAAAGCCAGTTCGTCGATTTTAAATTCCTTACTAACTATTTTAAATGAACGCATTTATCACAATGGGGCGCAGGTTCAAAACGTGCCTTTGCAAGCCTTAATCGCCGCGTCCAACGAATTGCCCACTGAAAACATAGAGCTAAACGCTTTGTATGACCGTTTTTTAGTGCGTCATTTTGTAGATTATGTCAGTGATGCAAACTTGCACCGTTTGTTTGATTTAAGTTCAAACCAATCAACGCCTTTAAGCGGTTTAAATAACTCAACAACGCCATTAAGCACCGAATTGTTAAACGATTTATTTAAATTGTCTCGCACGGTTACCCTGCCGCCTGATATACAAACAATTATCCAAGCGATATGGTTAGAGCATAAGACCCTGTTTAAAGAAGATGACCGAGAACAATTGTCGGACAGGCGTTTAAAAAAGGTATTGGGTTTGTTGCAAGTGTCTGCCGCAAGCAATGCACGCAGCAAAATTGATTTGTCCGATGTGTTCTTGTTAAAACATTGTTTATGGAACCACCCTGATAACATTCAAGCCGTGTCAAAATTGGTTTTGAAGCATTTACAACGGGCTACCGCAGGCTCAAACCCTGTGCCTGCTGCCAAAGCTAAAAAAGCTACACAATCAACCGTTGCAAACGCCAACCAACCTGTAAAAAAAGCACATTATGCGTATGGTTTAGAAGGCTCTGGCACAGAAGATGACCCGTTTATCATTGCCAATGCGGCTGATTTTAAAAAGTTAAATGACCCTAATGTGGGTGAATATGGTTTTTATTTCAAACAAGTGGCAGATATTGAAACAACTACGACTATTCAAATTTTTACAGGGACATACGATGGCGGTGGTTATAAGTTTGTTATTAATGCTGAAAGTAAAGATACTAATAGAGGTGGAATGTGGGGAATGGGAGCATTGAGTTTTATAGAAAACAGGGGTAAAATGTTTAAGACTTTAAATACAGCAACCATAAAAAATTTATGTATATATACTAAAGAAGGATTAGCAGATACTGTAGAAAACAATAGCTTAATTGTTAATTGCGGCATTTATTGTGCTGTTCATCAAAAGTATATTATAACTAATTTAAATAATTCAATTGTAAAATATTGCTATTGTTATATATATGAATTCCAGATAAACCGTACAAATAATCATACTATTCACAGCAGCGATAAAGGCGTTATAGAAAACTGTTTTATCCAACGAATATATAATAGTGAATTAGTTTATTCTTCTAGTAATACTACATATATTAATAATATCACCAACATCAGCGATAGCAATGACCCTAATTCTCCCAATGGTCAGCACATTAAATTTTCAGCAGATTTTTTTGACCGTTGCAAAACCCAATTAAAATGGGATTTTGATAAGGTATGGGACTGGAATAATGAAGAGAACCAACCATTTTTGCGAGAACAAACCTATCAAATAGAAGCAGCAGATAATGATACTGACATTGCCACCCATTTAAATGAACCTACCACAACATTAGATACTTTAACAAAACAATTAAAAGATAATATTTGGTTAAGTAATTAATGCGATGATGTAGGGGCAAACCCTTGTGGTTGCCCTGTTTGGGTCGTAGGGGTGATGCCAACATCATTGATACAAGGTGTCATCATTCCATTGTGCGGGATTGTTAATAATGTAATGGGCAATAGTTTGATACGATGATTCATTGCGGATAATGTGTTCATAATAATTGCGTTGCCATAATTTGCCATTAAATGATTGCCAATGATGGTGTTTTATGCCACGGATATAAGCATTGGTTGTCATGGTTTTAAACCATTGAATTATGGTTGATATATTATGTAAGGGCGAATCTATGTATTCGCCCAATGGATTAATTGGTATCGT
Organism: Pseudomonadota bacterium; assembly: GCA_039805985.1. Taxonomy (GTDB): domain Bacteria; phylum Pseudomonadota; class Gammaproteobacteria; order Burkholderiales; family Burkholderiaceae_C; genus JBDLSY01. The sequence goes on from JBDLSY010000012.1 coordinate 4,058, forward strand.
AGGGGCGAACCTGCGTGTTCTGTTTGTTTGGTTGTTCGCTCTATTTGATTGATTTGATTAGGGCGAACACGCAGGTTCGCCCTAATCTACAATTTCAATAATACAATGAAAATGATTGGGCATAATAATCATTTCATGGCATTTTAAATGTTGGAATTTATTGGTTAATTCAAAATACCATGTTTCAATCATAGAGCCAGCATCATTTAAAACCATTGTTTTATTCTCAATATGTCCGAATAAGCATTGCCTATCTTGAACGCAGATGGTTATAAAATATAATCCGCATGAAGAATAATCATACCCTTTTAAACGCAATGATTGCCTGTGATGAATCTCTGGGTTATATTTCATAATAGTTTATATTAAAAATAATAAAATAATAGATAGAAAGACAATACAATATTATGTTTGATTTTATAAAAAATACCGTTAGCAATGTAGCAAATATTGCCAATATCATTCCCCAAATCGGAATTAAAAGCATTAAATATTTTGTAGACAGCCAAATTAGAGATAAGGTTGTCCCCGTAGAAGGCAGCGTGTTGTATTGTGATTTGTTGGTAGGTGCAGAGCATTCAGGCATTTATGTCGGCAACAATACGATTGCAGATATTGTGGTAAATAGCTTTATGAAAGGCACGGTTAAAGCCAGTACACCTAAAACTTTTGTAGACCAAACCACTTTAGGCAATAAAATTTATGTGTCGTGCAATGACGACGGTGCGGTTGGACACCGTACTGTGTCTAGTTATGCCCACGGACAAGTGGGTAAAAAATCTATGTACGGGTTAGTATTTAAAAATTGCCATACGTTTTCCGAGCGATGCGTTGAACAGCTTCCAGATTATCAAGACAATAGCCTGCTTAAATCGGCATGGAATGCCGTTACAGGTGTTTTTGATGATGCTTTAGATGGAGCGTGGGAGGCTTCCATTAAGTCGCTTAAAAAAAATGCCCAGTATAAATTAGGTGCAACTAAATGGCGTTTATGGGACTGGCAAAACAAAGACAATCATAATGATGATAATCAAACATTAGATTGGAAAGCCCAAGAAGATTATTTTAAAAATATGCTTTTAAATCAAAATAGTATTCAAGAGATTCGTGAGCAATTGCAAGAAACAAGCGATTATTTAACTGAAATTGGCAATGAAAATATTGATAAGTCTATTCATGAAAAAATTGTGCAGTTTAAAACGGCATTAAAACAGGTAATTGATAAGCACGATGAGACCAAAGATTTTTTAGCCTTGTATCCAAGCAGCGGGTTTTCATATAATACTTTGACACAAAGCACTGATAATTTAAATGCCTTATCACACAAAATGAAAAACAACCCCACTATTCAAGCGTTGGTTAAAAAAATGGGGCGTAACTATATTTCCGAAGAACGCAAAAAAGCGATTAAAGTGCCACGTATGAACCAAAATGAAGTGTATGGCACACACAACAGCGATGACATCATGCGTTTATTGCCCAATGAGCTAT
>JBDLSY010000013.1:0-4814 GCA_039805985.1 Pseudomonadota bacterium
ACAATGTCTAATTCACCAAAGCAATAACGCACATTTCGTGCAACAATCACTAGCCCTTGTGATTCTAACCATAAACATGCAGCGGATTCAGCTTCATAACCACTGACTCGTGCTAAACGGCCTGTATTTGATTTGTTAGATGAGTTAATATTATTAGGATTATTAATATTATTAATATTATTAATTTTATTAGTCTTAGTAGTCTTATTAGGATTAGTATTATTAATCGTTGTATTAATCGTTGTATTAGCCATAATTTACTTTATGATACTTTGTGATAACCTATCATGCTTTATGATGTTTAAATGACTATTATTGTAAATCCCAATTTAAATTCACACTCTGATTGTAATGCCAGCACATCTTTTGCGGCTGTGTCTGTATTAACAGACCTTGCAAGCGATATGGAAAAGCAATCATTGCCTAAAAGCACATTGTATGTCTTAGCAACACCGATTGGTAACCGTGCAGACTTAACTGTTCGGGCTGTGTATGTTTTGCATATAGCTGATGTTATTGCTGCCGAAGACACTCGGATTGCAGGGCATTTATTACATAGTTTACAGTTACACAAACCATTAATTGCTTGTGATGCTCATAGAGAAAGTACGGTTATCGCTAATATTATTGACAGGTTAGCCAAAGGTGAACGGGTTGTATTATGTAGCGATGCAGGCACACCCGCCATTAGTGACCCCGGGGCAAGACTAGTTGCCGCGGTTCATGCTGCTGGCTATCGCGTACTGCCTATTCCTGGTGTAAGTAGCTTATCAACAGCGGTGAGTGTGAGTGGTTTAGTCGGTTCAACGGAAGCCGCTTTTACTTTTCATGCTTTTGCCCCTAATAAAGGTAAACTACGGACTGATTTTTACAACACAATATGTCATACGTCTATTCCACAAGTCTGGTTTGAAGCGCCTCACCGTATGGCCGATGCGTTTGAACGTTTAGCAGAATTATCACCCACACGAAGCTTATGTATTGCCCGTGAACTCACTAAACAGTTTGAAAATATTACCGTAATGGCTTGTTTAGATGCACCCAAATGGTTAGCTGAAAAGCCCGAACGCCATAAAGGTGAATTTGTCTTAACACTTAGTGCTTATTTACAAAAAGATTTATGTGATATTGATGTGCAAGCCTTACGTTTAGCCCAGCAATTATCTATAGAGCTTCCAGCAAGTAAAGCTGCTGCTTTAGCTGCCACTCATTATGGAGCTAATCGTAGCGATATTTATGCTGCTTTATTAGTAGCCAAACAAAAATAAAATAAAAACAAATACAGAAACAAATACAGTAAACACATACACTAAACAAATAAATAAAAAATAAAAAATACAGTAAATAAATACAGTAAATAAATACAGTAAATAAATACAGTAAACAAATAAAGTAAACAAATAAATTATGGATTATCCTGACCCACACCGTATAAATGTTGATTTACATACCCACACTATGGCTTCTGACGGTACATTAAGTGCAATAGAACTGATACAACGAGCGGCCAATAACCGGGTGCAGTACGTGGCAATTACCGACCATGATGATATAAGTAACCTTGCTTTAGCTAAACTAGAAGCCGCCCGTATCGGCATTGGTTTTGTAACAGGGGTAGAAATTTCAGTTACATTTTGTGGGCAAACCGTTCATATTGTTGGTTTAGGTATTAATGAACAGGATACGCATTTAACCCAAGGATTAGCCACTATTTGTTATGGGCGTGATACACGGGCACAACGAATAGATGCAGATTTGACGGCACATGGTATTTACGGCAGTTTAGCAGGGGCATTAAAGTATGTGGGTAATCCTAAATTAGTCTCGCGGACACATTTTGCACGCCATTTTGTAGCATCGCGATACTGTGAAACAATGTCCGAAGTCTTTCAGCGTTATTTAACCAAAGGTAAGCCAGGTTATGTACCTCATGATTGGGCAACTTTATCACAAGCCATTGCTTGGATTCATGGGGCAGGTGGTATTGCAGTGATTGCTCATCCTGGGCGGTATCGTTTTAATGCCACGCAACGCTGGACTTTATTTTCAGAATTTAAAGATTTAGGTGGTCAAGCCATTGAAGTCATGACAGGTAGCCACACCATTGCACAGTATATGGAGTATGCTAAATTAGCTGTGGAATTTGATTTTGCGGCTTCACGTGGTAGTGATTTTCATAGCCCGCACGAAAGCCGGATTGATATAGGGCAGCTACCCGAGTTGCCTAGTATTTGTGAGCCTGTATGGTCAAAATATCCACAACTATTAAAACCAGTTACGCAATAAAACTATGTCTATTCAATTTAATGCATCTGATACGTCTATATCTGATACATCTGTATCTGATACAAATATATCTAATATATTTACTTATAACGTTAATAACGTGTTTAATTTATCTAATAATATTGCATTGTTTACCACATTAAAATTATCCTGTATTGCAAATAATTATTACTCTATTAATTGCTTTGAGGATATTGCTCCTGTAATGAGAGAATTAATTTCAATACAGCAAACATTTAAAGTACTGGGTGGTGGTAGTAATATTTTATGTGTGTCTAAACAATTGAATACGGTATTATCTATCAATATTAAAGGCATTACATTGCTAAAAATTGAAGACGATGCGTTTATTATTCAAGTCGGTGCAGGAGAAATCTGGCATGATGTTGTGATGTACACTTTACAGCAAGGCTGGCTAGGCTTAGAGAATTTAGCCTTAATTCCAGGTTTTACAGGTGCTGCCCCAGTGCAAAATATTGGTGCGTATGGTGTAGAGTTGTCAGATTATTTACACACTGTTCAGGCATGGGATATTCAAGACAATAGCCGAGTTAATATTAGCGGCAATGAATGTGCCTTCGCTTATCGGGACAGTATTTTTAAACAAACAGGCCGTTATGTAATCACTTATATTACGCTTAAGTTACCGCGTGCTTGGCAAGCAAAAATTCATTATGGCGAACTCGCACAACATAACTGGACACAGTATGATTCACACCAAACACAGGCTATAGCAATTGCTAATTTAGTGATTAATATTCGTCAGCGCAAGCTGCCTGACCCGAGCGTTATAGCCAATGCGGGTAGTTTTTTTAAAAATCCAATTGTTTCTGACAAGCAAATTATTATATTAAAAAATAAGTATCCTATTTTTCCTTATTACCCGCATACCAATAATACTTATAAATTAGCCGCAGGCTGGTTAATAGAAACTGCTGGTTGGAAGGGCTATTGTCGTACTACTGCTTTGGGCGGACGTATTGGTGTGCATAGTACGCAAGCCTTAGTATTAGTTCATTTTGGTGGTGCAAGTGGTGATGAGTTATTGCAACTGGCTGATGATATTCAAAACAGTGTTTTTATACAATTTGGCGTGCTGTTAGAGCGTGAGGTAAATGTATGGTAAATGTACGTCTTGAGCAATTAACTGCATATTTAAAGCAGTTAGCAGCACAATTTCCTGAAGGATTTTTACCGTTTGATGTATTTATGAATGCGGCTTTGTATACGCCCAATTTAGGCTACTATACGGCCACTCGTCCTGTAGGTAGCCCCGCTAGTGGTGCAGATTTTATCACTGCCCCTGAGATTAGTCGCTTATTTGGTTACACTTTAGCACAAGCCATATTGCCGTGTTTTGCTGATGATTTACCTCTAAATATATTAGAATGTGGTGCAGGTACGGGCCAATTAGCTAAAGATATTTTAGATGCGTTCAGTGATTTGAATATTACTGTTAAACAGTATGATATTGTTGAGTTGAGTAGCAGTTTACGCGTACAGCAACAAGCATTGCTCATAAACTATTCTTGCGTTCGGTGGTTAGATGAATTGCCACAAGCATTTGCTGGCGTTGTACTGGCTAATGAATTACTTGATGCATTGCCTGTGCAAGCCTTTGTTTTACAAGCGGGAATTTTATATGAACGCGGCGTTAGTTGGAATCATAATCAACAAACTTGGCAATGGGTTAAACGTCTTAGCCAAGCCAGTATTACAGAACAAGACGAGATTATAAATAGACTATCAACTGAAACACGCTCTCAAGCTTACTATGAGTTTGAGTATGGCAAGCAAGCTTATGCGTGGGTTAATAGTGTAGCTGCTTGTATTGAACGCGGCGTTATGATACTCATAGACTATGGCTTTGCTGAAGATGAGTTATATCATCCACAGCGAAGTGGTGGTACATTAATGACACATCGCTTACATCAAGCAAGTACTGATATTTTAAACTATGTCGGTGATACCGATATCACAGCACACGTTAATTTTACGCAAGCCGCACAGGCAGCACTTAATCAAGGTATGAATGTTGCGGGCTTCGTTAATCAAGCACGGTTTTTAATTAATGCAGATATTGCCAGTATATTTATAGAAGCGACTCATAGTATTCAGACTAATCAAATCGCCATGGCACAATTATCACGCGGGGTGCAATTATTAATGAGTGAGGCTGAAATGGGCGAGTTATTTAAAGTACTTGCTTTGACTAAATTGTGTATTCCACCTAAAGGTTTTGAGCAAGGTGACCGTAGCCACCGTTTATTAGCGTATTTAGGCAATTTTTGATTAATTTTAAGTTAATTTTTAAATTGTCAGTCATCTGACTTGCACAAAGTAAAGAAGTACTCTATAATTTCTTTCTTCGCAAATGAAACACAAATAAAACGGTGTTAAGTAATAAAAAAAGCGAACGATCTTTAACAATTAGACAGTCGATAAGCGTGGGCGCTGTACAAAATACAGTAACCGCAACAATTAACAAATTTATTTGGTAATTGTTGCAAGAAAAAGCTCACGCAAGA
>JBDLSY010000014.1:0-12034 GCA_039805985.1 Pseudomonadota bacterium
AGCTTTTTGTTGCAGTTTCTTTTCCAACGCCTTTTTTAACCTATTATTTTTTTATTATGACTTCTATTGATAACACGCTTGTCCACATTCAAATCGGCGAACAAACCTATGCTTTACGTATTCATTCTGGTAACCAAGCCGAAGTCAATGCTGCGATTACTATGGTCTCTGAAGGCTTTAAAAGCATTAGTGCCAGTGGAAAAATTAATAATCCAGAACGCATCGCTGTCATGGTTGCTTTAAACATTGCTATGGAAGCACAAAAATATAAGCAATCATTGTCTGCCTTGCAGACTTCACTGCATCAAAATATCGTATAAAATAACTACGCTTTCTGCTGTGTTCGCGACTGACCTAATATTCCTTGAACCATTTTATGCAAATGGTTTAGATGAACCAGTCGGCGTGTATTGCCTCTTTGTTAGATAATCCCAGAGCTGAATTTCGTCTTTACCACCTGAGCCTTAGGTTCAGGATGAAGGTCTGACGGCACAAGCGGGAAGCCCTCTTAACCTAAAACTACTACAAAGTCATAATGACACTTGATATTGCATCGACTAATTTCGTTTGGTGTGAAAAATCAGTTAATAATTGTTCTTCATCTGGGTGACTGATAAACGCAGTTTCTATTAATAGTGATGGAATATCAGGTGATTTTAATACCGCAAAACCGGCTTGTTCTACTTGTTTTTTGTGCAATTGAGCTATTTTGCCCAGTTGCGTTAGCATCTTTTGACCCAATTTTAGACTGGTATTAATCTGTGTAGTGGTTGATAAATCTAACATAACAGTGGCTAATTGTGTATCGCTACGGCTAATATTAACGCCCCCGAGTAAATCAGCATTGTTTTCTTTATTGGCTAACCAGTTGGCTGCACTGCTACTAGCACCTTTATGACTCAAAGCAAACACGCTTGCACCGCGTGCTGTAGGGGTGTAAAACGCATCAGCATGGATAGAAATAAATAAATCAGCACGAGCCATTCTTGCCTGCTTTACGCGGTCGGCAAGCGATACAAAATAATCACCATCACGCGTCAAAACGACATTAAATGGATTTTTTTGGTTACGTAGTTTTTGGGCTAACTGTAATGCTATTGCTAATACTACATCTTTCTCTTTAACACCTGTAGGGCCAATCGCACCAGGGTCTTCACCGCCATGACCTGCATCAATTGCAATGGTTTTTAGACGTTTTTTTGAGTTTTTTTGTACAGTATTGTTTGTTTTTAGCGGTAAAAATTGGGAGTTTTGCTTATTTTGTATATCAAGCCATTGCCCTAATCTATCAATATCATTACGGTTAGGACGCAAATCAATGAGTAATTTATTTTGGTAATCTTGGGTAGCGTTTACACTGTTGATTGTTACAATGGCTTTTTGTTTTAAATCTAAAACAACGCGTATGTTGCCTGTATCGGTTTGTATGGCTGCGCGTATTTGTTGAGCCAATAAATTATATGGCAATATTTGGTTCAATTGTATTTGTGTGTCTAAAGTCCAGGCTAAGCCTTGTAAAGTGAGTACCCAGCGAGGTGAACCTTCTTCGGTTAAAAAAGATTCCATTTTTAATATACCTTTGTATTCTAAGCTTAACTGTAACGAATTTGAGCCTGGCCATACGCGTACAGCCAGTAATTGAGCGGTAGCAGGCATCAATTGTGCTAAAGCTAAGACAGGTTTTAGTAATCCTAGACCTAAACTGGTTAATACACCATTAAAATAACGACGGTTCATAAGGCAAGGTTTATAAAGTAATTTTGTTATTAGTAATGTATTAAATATATTTTTATAGTCTATTTAAGGCAGATTTAATATTTTAGATTTAATATTTTAGATTTAATATTTAATATTTAATAGTTAATTAAATGGCTAGAGCTTAATTTTAAATTAAAGGTAGATTAAGTTATTAAATATTTTAAGTAATTATTTATAATGATAGGCTTACTTAAACACGACAATATACCGATTAAAATTAAATACTATGACTGATATTTTTGAACAAACCCGCCGCCGTCGTACTTTTGCAATTATTTCTCACCCTGATGCAGGAAAAACAACTTTAACTGAAAAACTATTACTATTTGCAGGCGCTATTCAAATCGCAGGCAGTGTTAAGGCACGTAAAGCCACCCGTCATGCGACATCAGATTGGATGGAAATTGAAAAAGAACGGGGGATATCTGTGGCGTCTTCGGTGATGCAAATGGAGTACCGTGATTGCGTGATTAATTTATTAGATACACCAGGGCATCAAGATTTTTCTGAAGATACTTATAGAGTACTCACTGCGGTAGATGCAGCTTTAATGGTGATTGATGCTGCTAATGGGGTAGAAGCACAAACCTTGCGTTTATTAGAGGTGTGTCGCCAGCGAAATACACCGATTATTACTTTTGTCAATAAAATGGATAGAGAAGTACGTGACCCATTAGACATTATGGACGAAATTGAACGTACTTTAGGTATGACTGCTGTGCCTATGACTTGGCCTGTCGGTATGGGTAAGCAGTTTCGTGGCGTTTATGATTTACGTAAAACAACGATGACTTTATTTAAATCAGGTAAAGATAAATTGTCTGAATTAGCCGATGATACCTTACCTAATTTAGAGTGCGATTTAGCCAAACAATTATTTGGTAGCGAGCGAGAGCAAGCGATTGATGAACTCAATTTATTAGCCAGTGCCAATGAAGTGTTTGATAATAATCAATTTTTAGCAGGCAAGCATACCCCTTTATTTTTTGGATCTGGTGTGAATAACTTTGGTGTGCAAGAGGTATTAGATGCTTTAGTTGATTACGCACCTGCACCTTCAGAACGCCGTGCTAAACAACGGATTGTAAAGCCTGAAGAAGCAATATTTACTGGGGTAGTCTTTAAAATTCAAGCCAATATGGACCCAGCACACCGTGACCGTATTGCCTTTGTACGGGTATGTTCAGGCAAGTTTGAACGGGGTATGAAAATTCGCGTAGGACGCACGGGTAAAGATATTCGTCCTGGTACAGTGGTCAGTTTTTTATCGCAACGCCGTGAATTGTTGGAAGTCGCTTATCCTGGTGATATTATCGGTATTCCTAACCACGGTACACTGCATTTAGGTGATAGTTTGACTGAAGGCGAAGATTTACAATATATGGGTTTACCGTATTTTGCACCTGAAATGTTTCGTGCCGTTGAGGTTAAAGACCCTATGCGTAGTAAACAGTTGCGTACAGGTTTACAACAATTAGGTGAAGAAGGCGCCATTCAAGTGTTTCGCCCTTACTTAGGCGGTAGTTTATTGCTGGGTGCGGTTGGGCAGCTTCAGTTTGAAGTCGTCCAACACCGTCTTAAAACGGAGTATGGGGCAGAAGCACGCATTGAAGGCAGTAAATATAACCTTGCCCGTTGGATTAGTTGTGAAGATTCAGTGGTATTAAAACGATTTATGGAGGCTAACGCATTTCGTATGGCTTATGATGTAGTTGATTCACCCGCTTTTTTAGCCGCCCATCCCAGTGAACTAAAACTAGCTGCAGAGCGGTTTCCAGACATTAAGTTTCATTCGCTTAGAGAACACGCCAGTGCAGTGGGGTAATGTGTGTCAATAGTCGTGACTTATAAAAAATAACGCTATAGTTACGCTATTAAAACCTATTAAAACACTATTAAAACCTATTAAATTATTAATAATATACTATTAAAACATTATTTATAAAAATGTATTATAATTCTTCTTGTCGCGGCTGTAGCTCAGTTGGATAGAGTATCTGGCTACGAACCAGAGGGTCGTGGGTTCAATTCCTGCCAGCCGCACCAAAATATAAAAACCTCCTTAATTGTTTAAGGAGGTTTTTTTATTTCTTTTATTTCTTTTATTTCTTTTATTTTTTTACTGACTACTGACTAGGGCATCACTACTTTAGTAGTTAAGGTGTAAATCTCTAAAAAATTTTTAGCAAAAAACGCTTATTTTAGATAAAAAATACTAAACTGTTTTTAAGTGGTAATGCCCATTCAATTACCTATCCACTACAATTTAATATTACTATTTAATACAATAAACGATACATAATGACTGAAGAATATAAAAAAATTTTAGAAACGCAATTATGGAACATTGCCAATACGCTACGTGGCAAAATGAATGCGGACGAATTCCGAGACTATATTTTGGGTTTCATTTTCTATAAATACCTAAGCGAGAAAATGAACATTTTCGCTGATGACATATTGAAACAAGACAATATTAAATTTAGAGACATAACACCAAACACAACAGACGGCAAAGAATTTATTGAAGCCATTAAGGAAGAAGCATTAGAAAAATTAGGTTATTTTTTAAGACCCGAAGAATTATTTACTGAAGTTGCCAAACGTGGAATGGGCAATAATCAAGATATTGAACAGTTTGACGAAAGCAAAACTAACTTTATTTTAGAGGATTTACAAAAAATTCTTATCAATATTCAGTTAAGTACAATGGGTACCGACAGCGAAGAAGATTTCGATAATCTCTTTGAGGATATGGATTTGAATAGCTTCAAATTAGGAAAAACACCCGAAGCAAGAAATGCAATCATTGCAAAGGTGCTAACGCACCTTGACAAAATTGATTTCAAGTTGGAGCATACGGAATTAGATGTTTTGGGTGATGCCTACGAATACCTCATTGGACAATTTGCCAGCGGTGCAGGCAAAAAAGCAGGTGAGTTTTATACACCACAAGAAGTATCTAAAATCTTGGCAAAGATTGTAACCACAGAAAAAAGTAAACTAAAGTCAGTTTACGACCCTACTTGTGGTTCGGGTTCGTTATTGCTACGTGTAGCCAAAGAAGTAGAAGAGGTAAGCAATTTTTACGGGCAAGAAATGAACCGTACTACTTACAACCTTGCCCGTATGAATATGATTTTGCATGGTGTGCATTATCGCCAATTTGATATAAAGCAAGACGACACTCTCGAACACCCACAGCACATTGACAAACAATTTGAAGCCATTGTGGCAAATCCGCCTTTTTCGGCACAATGGAGCGCCAACCCGCTTTTTACCAGCGATGACCGTTTTAGCCAATACGGACGACTTGCCCCCAGTAGCAAAGCCGACTTTGCTTTTGTGCAGCATATGATTTACCATTTGGCAGACAATGGCACTATGGCAATTGTATTGCCTCACGGTGCTTTGTTCCGGGGTGGTGCGGAGCAGCACATCCGCAGGTATTTAATAGAGAACAAAAACTTTTTAGATGCCGTCATTGGCTTACCAGCCAATATATTTTATGGAACAAGTATTCCGACCTGTATTTTGGTGTTTAAAAAATGCCGAGAAAATCCCGATGATATTTTATTTATTGATGCCAGTAACCATTTTGAAAAAGTAAAAACACAAAATGTTTTGCGAAGTATAGATATTGATTTAATCATTGATACCTACCGAAACCGTACTGAAACCCTTAAATACAGCAAAAAAATCGCCATTCGTAGAGACACGATGCATCGTGTCTCTATTGAAGAAAACGATTACAACCTAAATATACCAAGGTATGTAGATACCTTTGAAGCCGAAGAAAGCATAGACATTGAAGCCATTGCCAAAGAAATAAAAGCATTGGATGAAACTATTACAACAACTGACAAAACCATTGCACAGTTTTGTGCTGAATTGAAAATTTCAACCCCTTTTTAAACATGAAAAAGCAAACGAATAGACCCCAATTGCGTTTTCCTGAGTTTGAAGGAGATTGGGAAAAGAAGAAGTTGAAAGAAGTGTCAACATACTTCAATGGTGGAAGTTTTGAAAATGATGTCAAAGAAGAAGGTAAATATGAACTAATAACACTTAAGTCAGTTGATATGAGTGGTAATCTAGCTCATTCCAAAAGATATTTAGATATTAAAGTGCCAACTTTAAGTAAAAACACACTTATTATGATTTTAAGCGAACAATCACCTGGTTTGCTTGGAATGACTGCTTTAATACCGACTGATAATAAGTATGTATTAAATCAACGTGTTGCAGAAATAAGACCGAATAGTAACGTTGAAAGTTATTTTTTATCAATGGCAATCAACAGAAATCAAAACTATTTCAGTAAACACGGTGCAGGTACTAAAGTTCAAAATATTTCAAAGCCAAATGTTGAGAATTATTCTTTTTTATGTCCCTCTCTCCCCGAACAAACTAAAATCGCCACTTTCCTCAAGGCAGTGGACGAAAAACTCCAAGCACTTAAAAAGAAAAAAAGCCTTTTAGAGCAATACAAAAAAGGCGTAATGCAAAAACTCTTTTCGCAAGAATTGCGTTTTAAAGATGAAAGTGGCGAGGAGTTTTCGGATTGGGAAGTGAAGAAGTTGGGAGGAATGTTGATTGAGTTTTCAGATAGAGATAATTCCAACTTGTACGAACCTGTTTCAATTGGTAAATATGGAATTCGAAAAAGAAGTGAAATTTATTCAAAAGTTCTATCGAATGATTTATCAAAAAACAAAGTAATTAGTAAAAACAATCTAGTCATTGGAATGGGCTCAACACAAATTGATATTGGTATTTTAATTGATGATGAAAAGTATTGCGTTTCACCTGCTTATTCTACCTTCAAAATAACAGGTGTAAATTCATATTTTCTTGAACAATATTTATTACAGATTAATAAAGAAATTAGTAAACTATTTATGGTAATAAGTGCAAGGCAAGGGAAGTCGGTAAATAAAGATGGTTTATTAAACTTTAATATTTTAATTCCTTCTTCTCTTGAACAAACCAAAATTTCCAATTTCTTAGGATCTATCGATAAGAAAATAGATGTAATACAAAAGAAAATAATAAAAACAGAGGGTTGGAAAAAAGGTCTTCTTCAAAAAATGTTTGTGTAGGGGCAAACCCTTGTGGTTGCCCTAAATGATGCGATTGCCTATATAAAAGGGCAACCACAAGGGTTGCCCGTACATCGGGTGGTGCAATGATTAAAAGGGCAACCACAAGGGTTTGCCCGTACGTCCCCACATTAATTACACCATTAATAACCCTGAAAAATGGGTAGAAGATAAATTTTATTTAAACAATGTCTAAACAAAGTGAACACGTATTAGAAGAACAGCTGATAACCCAATTGCAAACAATGGGTTATGGCTATATTGTTATCAATGGCGAAAAAGATTTGTTGCTCAACCTAAAAGGGAAATTAGAAACACACAACAATACAGCGCTGACCAACACAGGCAATGCACAGTTTACCCAAACCGAGTTTGAAAGAGTTTTAAATTTATTAAGCAAAGGTTCTGTTTTTGAAAAAAGTAAAATGCTTCGTCAAAAGCAACATTTTGTTCGGGACAATGGCGACAATCTTTATTTTGAGTTTTTAAATACCGAGCATTGGTGTCAAAATCAATATCAAGTCACCAATCAAATAAGCCAACAAGGCAAATATAAAAATCGGTACGATGTAACGATACTTATTAATGGTTTACCTTTGGTGCAAATAGAATTGAAACGCAGAGGACTTGAACTCAAAGAAGCGTTTAATCAAATTAACCGTTATCAACGGCATTCGTTTGGTGCAAATTCGGCATTATTTCAGTATGTACAAATTTTCATAATCAGCAATGGAGTAAATACAAAGTATTACGCCAACAACCGAAACCAAAGTTTCAAACAAACTTTTTATTGGACAGATGTTGAGAACAAAAGGCTTTCCAACATTCTGAATGGCTTTACTGATACGTTTTTAGAGCCTTGTCATTTGAGTAAAATGATATGCAAATACATTGTATTGAACGAAGCTTATAAAATTCCAATGGTGCTTCGTCCATATCAATTTTACGCAGTTGAAGCATTGATCGAAAGAGTAAAAAACTCGACCAAAAACGGTTATATATGGCACACCACAGGTTCGGGCAAAACCCTAACCAGTTTTAAAGCCAGTCAGATTTTAATGGCTTTGCCACAAGTTCACAAAGTGGTTTTTGTGGTGGACAGAAAAGATTTGGATTACCAAACCACCAAAGAATTCAATAGTTTTCAAGAAGGTTGTATTGATGGTACAGACAATACACAAAACTTAGTCAAGCAGTTTACAGGCACTTATGTAGATAAAAAAGGCGAAGCCAAAAACTCAAAACTCATTGTTACGACCATTCAAAAACTCAATACTGCCATTAGCAAATTGAAATATGAGACAAAAATGGCTGATTTGAAAGAAAAACGTATCATTTTCATATTTGATGAGTGCCACAGAAGCCAGTTTGGAGATACACACAACAGAATAAAGGAGTTTTTCAGCAATGCACAAATGTTTGGCTTTACAGGTACACCCATTTTTGCAGATAATGCCGCTAAAAATGAACACGGCAAACGAACTACCAAAGATTTGTTTGACGAGTGTTTGCATAAATACGTCATTACCGATGCTATAAAAGATGAAAATGTTTTGAAATTTTCGGTTGAATATGTAGGCAGATATTACCGTAGAGACAAGGCATGCCTTGTCTCTACAGAAACCAACATTGATATTGAGGTAGAAGACATTGATACCAAAGAATTGATGGAAGATGAAACCCGTTTAGAAAAAATAACGGATTACATCATTGCACACCACAATCGCAAAACACACAGCAAAGAATTTACGGCTATGTTTTGTATTAATAATGTGCCTACACTGATTAAATACGTTGATTTGTTCAAAAAGAAAAAAGCAGCAGGTTTGCACAATTTGAATATTGCCACCATATTTAGTTATGGAGTCAATGAAGACGATGCCGATGCAAATGGATTTATAAACTTTGAGCAAAATTTTGATACTATAGATTTGAATGTGCTTACAGAACTAACGGCAGAATACAAAACAAATCTTCACAGCCGAGACAAGTTAGAAGAATACATACAAGATTACAACAAACTATTTGGCGACAATTTTACGACTAAAGACAGCCAAAGTTTTTATAATTATTACAACGATATTTCTAAAAAAGTCAAAGAACGTAAAATTGATATTTTATTGGTTGTCAATATGTTTTTAACAGGTTTTGACAGCCCAGCATTGAACACATTGTATGTGGATAAAAATTTAAAATACCACGGACTTATACAAGCCTATAGCCGAACCAACAGAATATTAAATGAACAAAAAAGCCAAGGGAATATCGTTGTTTTTAGAAATTTAAAAGACAGAACAGACGAAGCCATTACTTTATTTAGCAATAAAGAAGCGATTGAAGTCATCATAATGAAACCTTATGAAGATTACACAGCCAAGTTTGATGAAGCCTTTGAACATTTAATGACACTAACACCCACTACAGACAGCGTTGATGCTTTAGAAACAGAAGACGACGAATTAGAATTTATAAAAGCGTTTAGAGATTTGATGAGAATAAAAAATATTCTCACAGCGTTTTCCGATTTTAAATGGGAAGACTTACAAATGACTGAACAACAATTTGAAGATTTCAAAAGTAAATACCTTGATTTGTACGACAAAGTAAAAAGCAACCACCAAAAAGAGAAAGTTTCCATTTTGGAAGATGTGGACTTTGAGTTAGAGTTAATTCGTAGAGACGAAATTAATGTAGCATACATTATTCAACTTTTAATTAAACTCAAAGCTATACGGGCGAATAGCAATTCGCCTCAACAAGACACAACCAAAGCCGAGCAAGAAATATTCAATTTATTAAGCACTGAAGCGACTTTGCGTAGCAAACGAGAATTAATAGAACGCTTTATAAAAGAGAGTTTACCGTTAATCACAGACCCAAACGAAGTTGAGCCAGCCTTTGAAAAATATTGGAATAAAGAACAACAAAAAGCATTTTCAAAAATAGTTTCAGAAGAGAATTTATCTGCTAACAAAACAGAATCATTAATTGAAAGTTATTTATTTGCAGAAAGACAACCATTAAGGGACGAGGTGCTAAACTTAATAGAAGGTGAAAAACCAAGTTTGTTATACCGTAGAAAATTAGGTGACAGAGTTTTAAAACGAATTATGGATTTTGTAGAAATATTTATAAACGGAGTAGCATAATCATAATAATAAATATTTTAAATAGCCTATTATTTAAAATTACTTGCATCAGTGCTACTTTAACAGTACCGTATTTTTAAATATTTTAAATATTTTATATACTTTAAATATTTTATATACTTTAAATATTTTTAATCATTTTGAAAAAATTCTTTATCAAAAAACGGAATTCAACACATTGTGTTTTAGACAATATCCAATCCAGCATAGCATTGAATTCACGTATAGAAATTAGTTACCGCTACTGACTGCAACCAAAGCAGGACGCATAACGCGGTCGCCAATTTGATAGCCTTTTTGCATTACAACTGCAATTGTTTGGGCGGGGTGTTCACTGGACATCATAGATACGCCATTGTGAAACGTTGGATCAAATTTAGTACCAGGGACAGGGTCAATTGCTAATAGTTTATGTTTTTCAAATGCACTCACTAATAAACGCAAAGTGGCTTCTACTCCTTCACGCAAAGCCGCTTCGCTTTGTGTAGTGTTAGCTAAACCTAACTCTAGCGTATCACGTACAGGCAATAAACTGTCGGCAAAGTTTTCTAAGGCATATTTATGGGCTTTAGTAACATCTTCAGCAGCACGGCGACGCATATTATTGACTTCCGCTTGAGCGCGTAGGGCTAAATCTTCTAAAGTAATATTTTTTGCTAAGGCTGCGTCTAACTGGGTTTGCAGGTCTAAAACAGGTGGTTCAATATGTAGCTCTTGCGTATCGCCTATTTTTGACTCTAAAGTTTCAGCTTGAAGGCTATCTAATTGAGTAGTAATATCACCAGCGTTTGCGTGTGTATTTGTTTGTGTGTCTGTAGTTGAATTCATAGTCTTTTGAATTTTATGTTGAATGATTTGTTGAGTAATATATTGATTGTATTTGAAAAAAGAATATAAACAATTAATGTAGCCGTTACGATTATCCCATAACTGTTTTTTAAGCCAATAGAATACAGTTAATAGTGTATCTTTAAACATTTATAGGTATAGGTATAAGTATATTTTATAGGCTTAAATATTTATATACGTATTATTTAAGGGTATTTGTATTAATTTCAAGCGACACTATCTGCTTTGCTAGTAAAACTGTCGGCGAAAAAAGCATCACTAGGCAAAGCACACAAGGTAGTAAAGTCGTGTTTTGCACTGCTAACAACAATCGGTGCACCGCACGCATAGACCTGATATTGACTTAAATCGGGATAATCACTCATCACAGCTTGGTGTACCAAACCTGTACGGCCTTGCCAATTTGACTCGCTTTTGGCTTCAGACAATACAGGAATATATTGAATATGTGAATGTTGTGCTGCCCAAGACAGAGCTAAATCATGGGCATATAAATCTTGTAGTTGTCGTCCACCCCAATAAAAATCAATCGGGCGGGTATGCCCCATTATAAGGCTGTATTCAATCATTGCTTTAATGGGGGCGAACCCAGTCCCGCTTGCCAGCATAACCATGGCTTGATTAGGTTTGTCTAGGTCGGCATCGCGTAAATAAAAAGTACCCTGTGGCACTTCAATGCGCATAATGTCTTTTTCTTTGATGGTTAATTGACTGCCTTCAATACCAAATAAAGCGTCTGTAAATAAACCACCTATGGTATGGCGAACATGCAATTCAATTTGATTTAATGGTACTTCAGCCAAGCTATGAGCGGCATTAGCCATACTGTAAGCACGGCGACTGCCATCTTTTAAAATAAATTCTAAATATTGCCCTGCTTTGAAAGCCAGTTTTTCAGCCGCAGGCAACTGTAGTTTAACAATCGCCACATCAGGGATAATGCGGTTAATACTGGCTATTCGGCTAGGCAGTTTTTTAATAGGATAATCGGGTTCAGCAGCAGCCAGTCGGGCAGTAATCGTTATATCACTGGTGGGACTGGCACAACATAATAAAGCAGACTGTTCAGATTCGGCAGTACGAACAGTAGTATTGTCATAAATATGGCTCACAGTGCCGCTATTTAAAGGGGCTTTACAACTGCCACAAGCACCATTTTTACAGCCGTAAGGTAAA
>JBDLSY010000015.1:0-3309 GCA_039805985.1 Pseudomonadota bacterium
ATTAATCATAAGGTACACCACAACTTGTCCTATACCGTGAAACGTAATTTGCCCACCACGGTCTGTTTGTACAACAGGAACAGGGCTGGGCATAATTAAATGTTCAACTTTACCGGCAATACCTTGCGTAAAGACGGCAGGATGCTGACACACCCATAACTCATCTTCAGTTTCAGGCACTCTAGCACGCGTAAAACCTTGCATAGCTTGATAAGTTTGTGTGTAATCTACGATACCTAAATGGCGAATCAACATATATGAGCCAATATAAATAAATAGCTTAAAATAAATAGCTTGAAATAAATGCCGTACAGTCAATATATCAAAAAAATAAATATATCAATTATAAATAATTTGTTCAGCTTACTCTAACCGCATTGAACGGGCAGTTTCTGTTTGTGCAACACGATAAACGTTTAATTGTGCCAACAACGTACTATCATCTCTAGCCAACATTGCTATAGCAAACAAAGCCGCATTGACTGCACCCGATTCACCAATTGCAAAAGTAGCAACTGGAATCCCTTTAGGCATTTGTACGATTGAATATAAAGAATCTAAACCCGATAAATATTTGCTGGGTATTGGCACGCCTAAGACGGGTACTGTTGTTTTAGCAGCCAACATACCCGGTAAATGTGCAGCCCCGCCTGCTCCCGCAATAATGGCTTGTAAACCTTTATTGTGGGCTGTTTCTGCATAGGCAAACATTTCATCAGGCATACGGTGTGCTGACAGTACCTTAGCTTCAAAAGCAACCTCAAAGTGTGTCAATATTGCAGCGGCTTGCTGCATAACAGGCCAATCACTGTTACTGCCCATCACAATACCAATTTTTGGCGTTACGCTGACTATTGAGTGTTTCATATTTAATCCTTATACTTTTATTAATTTAATCAAATAAATATTAACCAAATAAATATTAACCAAATAAATATTTATTTGACTAAGCGTATTTAAAAAAGAAAAACCCACAGCCTTAAGACTATGGGTTTTCAAACAAATTAGAAATATTGAAGGTATTAAGCTCCATATAACAACGATACTACTCGTTTTATAACGTTATGAATTTATAATTTTATAATTTTATAGTTATATGGGCTTGTAACTTTTATTGCTTTAAGGCAACGCGACGCAAATGCACTGACAAATCTTGCAAATGTTGAATGCCACTGTCTTCAGCACGCTTACACCAGCTTTGCAGTTGAACCAGCAGTTGCTCACGGGTTTGGCTAGACCTCGCCCATAATAGTGTTAATTCATTACGCATTGCATATAATTGAGCTAATTTATCGCTAGCACCTAACACATTATTAACCATTGTTTGGTCTTCTAACGCCAATGTACCGTGGTCTTTATGCAGTAATTTTTTAGCACTACTGAATAAGCCCATCGGTTGTAGGGCATCACGTTCATGCTTAACGGCATCTTTCAACACCTTAGCATAATGATGCATTAAGGTATAACGGGCAGCGACTAAAGCACCTAAAGTTTCATAGTCAGCAATTGGTTTTGCTTGAGCCAATAATACCGTTTGTTCAGGTAAGTTGCGGGCTTTTGCCAAACCAAAAAAGCTTAATATTTGAATATAAGCCCAACCCAAATCAAACTCCCAAGGACGGCTAGAGAACTTAGGGCTAGTCGCATATGTATGGTGATTGTTATGCAATTCCTCGCCGCCAATCAGTAATCCCCAAGGCATAATATTCCGACTAGCATCGGTGCTGTTATTGTTGCGATAACCCCAAAAATGGCCAATACCGTTGATGATACCAGCAGCCATCACGGGAATCCAAGCCATCGTACCCGCCCACATCGTTGTTCCCCAACCAAGACCAAACATGACCCAACAAAAGACTAAGCATAAACCAACACCGCAAATGCTGTGCCGCGTGTATACATTGCGTTCAACCCAGTCTTCTGGCGTGCCGTGACCATATTTTTTTAAAGTCTCTTGATTTTTAGATTCGGCACGGTATAGCTCGGCACCGCGACTAAATACGTGCCATAAACCACGGGTTTGTGGGCTATGTGGGTCTTCTTCAGTTTCACACTTAGCATGGTGTTTGCGGTGAATGGCTGCCCAAGCTTTGGTATTTTGTCCTGTTGTGAACCACAACCAAAAACGAAATATATGCGATACCGCAGGGTGTAGTTCTAAAGCGCGGTGTGCTTGGCAGCGGTGTAAATATAATGTTACGCTGACAATTGTCAAGTGTGTCATTGCCATAAATACGGCAAAGCGACCCCAACCCGACAGATTAAGCAACCCGTGGTCTAGAAAATTAACTAGCCCCATAGGTACTGATAACAATAGTGATTCCATTAAATTATTCCTTGTAATTGATTAAATGTGTAGTTGAAATTTTAACCACATATCAAACGTAAAACACTGATTAATTTTTTATCAAACAGTTTACTAATACATTTGAATATTTTATTTTACGCGTTTTTACACCTTAATAATTAAATAAACTATTTAAAACATTCTTTTACCTTCTCTTAATAATTAAATAAACTATTTAAAACCTTCTTTTACCTTCTTTTAGAAAAAAATAAACGGTATTTAAAAAATATTTAAGGAATATTTAAGGAATATTTAAGGAATACCTAAAGAACACTTAGGGAATATTTAAGGAATATTAAGCACGTATAAAAATAACCGTTACCTTAATAATTACTTAGCTAATCCACGATAAAATATTAATATGTCTAAATTTACTCAAATCGTTTTATCAACGCTTAATGCGCGCTACACCCATGCCAGTTTGGGCTTACGTTATTTACGTGCTAATCTTGGTGAACTACGTGACCATAGTATTATTGACGAATTTATTATCGGACAGAAACACAACGAAATCGTTGAACAATTGCTGGCACATCACCCTAAAATTATTACTTTAGGGGTTTATATTTGGAATATTGATGATACAACGCGTGTTGTTGGTTTGCTAAAGCAAGTTGCACCAGAAGTGACTATTATTATTGGTGGACCAGAAGTCAGTTTTGAACAGTCTGAACAACGTATTTGTCAATTAGCCGATTATATTATTACAGGCTGGGGCGACATTACACTGCGTAAAATATGCGACGCTGTTCTAAATGGCCCTAAACCGATTATGAAAATTCATGCAGGTGAGCAACCGCCGCTGTCTGACATTGTTTTGCCGTACCGTGAATATACTGATGAAGATTTAAAAAACCGAACACTGTATGTAGAAGCCAGCCGTGGCTGCCCGTTTAAATGTGAGTTTTGTTTAAGTGCATTAGATAAAACCGCTTGGGCGTTTGATACCGATTTATTTTTGA
>JBDLSY010000016.1:0-3388 GCA_039805985.1 Pseudomonadota bacterium
CATTAAATCTAAATATTCTTGACGAGTCGGTGCAAAAACACCGTAATATGGGCAAATATTAGTGATGGCAGGTGTTAGTTGATTATTTTTTAATTGATGATTTTTGAGTTGATGGGTATTAGACACTTGAGATAGTTGTGGTATGAATACGCCTTTTTTACGCCATTCATACGCACTGACGATACCCAGTAGTTCACGTAAAGACACCAGTATTTTACTGTGATTAAAATTAGATTCACCATACACTTGAGTACAGGCTTCACGCCAATCAGGTGCACGGCGTAAATGAATGGCATAGTCAATATCAAGCACAATCAATAATTTATTTAAGGTACGTGCACGTTGTGATTGGGCTAAACGGTAATGATTAAATGTATCTTTAGGGCTAATATTAGCCAGTGTTGTTTGGTACTGTACAGATTTACGGTGCTTGCGGGTCAGCGTTTTGGGTTGGCTTTGTACCCGTTCAATGCGGCGTGTCATGGCTTGTAGTAATTGACGTGCATTTTGAAAATCACCCGTCCATATTAAAGCAATACCCTCACTAGCCAAGGAAAAAGCAGTATCAGCCGTTACAGTATCATCAATGCATTGAATTTTTTTAGGTACTGGTGATTCAACGTAGCTACGCCAGTTTGCTGTTTGCAACGCATCATTGTGTAACCACGAAACAGAGGTTAAATTATTTATAGACATATTTAGGCATATTTAGGCATATTGACTACATTAATTGATACATTAATTGATACATTAATTGATACATTAATTAATAGGTTCTTTAACAGATACTTTTTTAGTAGCTACTTTTGTAGCGGCTGTTTTTGTAGCTGTTATTTTTTTAACCACGGTCTTTTTTACTGTGGTTTTTGTAGCAGATTTTGCAGTAGATTTTTTGGTATCATTATTTTCAATGGTACTACTTTTAACCTCACCTTTAGCCTGTTCTGATTTGACAATTTTTTCTTGAAACTCAAAACTTGTTTTACCTGACTTATCTAATGTTAGAAATGCTTTGAATTTACGCCGGGTACGCGCACTCACAAAGCCTTCTAACAAATCAGTTTTACCTGTAATTAATAATTTATTCAGTTGTATTAAATTAATATCTTGCTGCAAAATGACTTTACTTGTTTTAAAGTCGCAGGCTTTAGTGTATGTGTTATCACAGACATAGCTCATCGCTGTTTCAAAAATTTGCCCTGTTGTGCATTTAGGACATTTCCCTAACACGGATTGCCCCGTAAAATCGGGTAAAATTGTATCATCGTTGTCTTGACCAAAATCAAACTCTAGCTTTTTGGTGTTGTTGTCTACATCAATGACTAATTTCATCACTGCACTAAAAGGTCTCCCCATTTTGCTACGAAAACCATTTAAAGGGCCAATAAGCCCTTTTTCTAAAAACTCTTCCATTTCAACGTATTCAAAGGTACGGCCACCCGGATGCTTGGGTAAGCTTAAGGCACAGTTTTGACAGGCATAGCGGCGATAATTTTCCTGCACCACCCCTCCACAATTCGGGCAGGGCGTTTTCATCGTCGCATAATCACCCGGAACGGTATCACGCTCATATTCTTTAGCACGTTTTACAATGGTTTGAGTCATATTAGCAATTTCTTGCATAAATGCTTCACGGGTTATTTCATTTCGCTCCATCAATGACAGTTTATGCTCCCAATTGCCCGTCATTTCAGGTTGCGTTAATTCTGTTACACCCAAGCCACGCAATAATGTCATTAACTGAAATGATTTTGCTGTCGGTAACAATTCACGTCCATCACGTACTAAGTATTTTTCTGCCAACAAGCCTTCAATAGTGGCTGCACGGGTCGCTGGCGTACCTAAACCGCGTCCGACCATTGCCGCTTTCATATCTTCATCATCAATCAGTTTACCCGCTCCTTCCATAGCACTGAGCATCGTTGCTTCACTGTAACGTGCAGGCGGCTTAGTCGTTAAGTTAACTAATTTAATTGATTCTGTTTGTGCTATTTCGCCTGATACCAGACGAACTAAGGCGTCATCAGATGCTTGTTCTTCTTTACCGTATACTGCTAACCAACCCGAATTAACTAATACTTTACCTTCAGTTTTAAATAAATGCCCTGCAACGGTAGTGATACGGGTAGTAATACGCGATTCTGCGGGTGGATAAAACACCGCTATAAACCGTTTAACCACCATATCATATATTTTTGCTTCGGCTTCAGACAATGTTTTCGGAATAGTTCCTGTAGGAATGATTGCAAAATGGTCGCTGATTTTTGCATTATTAAAAATCTTTTTATCTGCTTTTACCCAGCCTTGATTTAAGGCCGTAGACGTGTGTGGATAGTAGCGGTCTAAATTGCCCAACTCATTCAAAATCGTTTTTGAAGCATCAATATAATCTTCGGGTAAATGTCGGCTGTCGGTTCTTGGGTAGGTTAATACTTTATGCTTTTCATACAAAGCTTGAGCGATGGACAATGTATTTTGCGCACTGAATCCAAAACGGCTGTTGCCTTCGCGTTGTAAAGTAGTTAAATCATACAAAGCGGGGGCTGCTTGACTCGTGGGTTTGCTGTCTTCAGTAACACTTGCAATTTGACCCATACATTCATTGATAATTTTCTGTGCATACTTTTTATCCCATAAACGAGTACTTTTTTTCTGATTGTCGCCTTCATCTAAAGCGATATTGGTATCATTTGTTTTTTTAAACGCTGAATCAAAATAACGGGCCGCGTATTGCCCTGCGGCAACAGAAAACATGCCATGAATTTCACAGTAATCGCGTGATACAAACTTGCGTATTTTTTCTTCACGCTCAACCACAATCGCTAAAGTGGGTGTCTGAACCCGCCCCACTGTTGTTAAGAAAAATCCACCGTCTTTACTATTAAAGGCAGTCATGGCACGCGTGCCGTTAATACCGACTAACCAATCGGCTTCGGCACGGCTACGGGCTGCATGTGACAAAGATTGCATTGTTTGGTCATCACGCAGTTTGGTAAACCCTTCTTGAATAGCTTTAGGCGTCATACTTTGTAGCCAAAGCCGTTTAATAGGCTTAGTGCTGTTTGAATATTGTAAAACATAGCGAAAAATCAACTCACCTTCACGTCCCGCATCACACGCATTAATAATATCGCCAATATCTTTGCGTTTAATTAAACGTAACACTGACTTTAAACGTGCCTCTGTTTTAGGAATAGGCTCTAAGTCAAAGTAAGGCGGCAACACGGGCAAATGGTTAAAAGTCCACTTTCCACGTTTTACATCGTACGCTTCAGGTGCTTTAATCGTGAGCATGTGGCCGACTGCACTGGTAATGACATAACGGTCATTTTCTTGATAATCGTCATATTTAGTACACCCACCTAATACTTTTGCTAAGTCATTCATC
>JBDLSY010000017.1:0-4734 GCA_039805985.1 Pseudomonadota bacterium
TAAGCGACCATAACGCCTAAACCATTATTGGCTGCTTTGGCGGCTGCAAAGATTTCTTCACCGTGAATAGCTAACAAGGCTTTATTGGCGGTTACCACATGTTTGCCTGCATGAATCGCCGCTAGTACTAACTCTTTTGCAACGGTACACCCCCCGATTAATTCAACGACAATATCAATATCAGGATTATCAATAATTGCTTGTGGATTATCGGTAACCACCGTGTGTGTATCAACTACTTCGTGTGCTTTGGCAGTATCACGCCGACTGACCATACTGATGCTAATATCACAGCCTGCACGGCGTACAATTTCAGTTTGATTGCGTTTTAAAACGTTGTATACCCCAGTGCCGACAGTGCCTAAGCCGATAATTCCGATTTGAATATTTTTCATAAAGTGTAAAGTTAATATAAAGTGTAAATTAATATTTTAGGGGTTTGAAATGTAAGAGCTTTAAAATAAAGCCCCGTGTTGTTTTCTATAGTTTTCTAAAAACTGTGCTAAACGGGCAATGGCTATGCGTAAGTCGTCGTCATGCGGTAAAAAAACAATCCGAAAATGGTCGGGCTTAATCCAATTAAAACCAGTCCCTTGAACCAGCATAACCCGTGTTTCTCGTAATACTTTCATAAAAAAATCACGGTCATCAACAATCGGATAAATAGCAGGGTCTAGGCGTGGAAACATATACAATGCGGCTTTAGGCTTGACGCAACTCACACCAGGAATAGCGGTAATGAGTTCATACGCTAAATCACGTTGACGGCGTAAACGGCCGCCTTCACCGACTAAGTCTTTAATGGATTGATAACCGCCTAATGCAGTTTGAATAGCCCATTGACCAGGAACGTTGCTGCCCAGTTTAATATTTGCAAGCATATTTAAACCTTCAATAAAATCACTGGCATTGGCTTTATTGCCTGACACCACTAACCAGCCAGCACGGTATCCACACGACCGATAGGCTTTTGATAAAGAATTAAAAGTAAGCGTTAAAACATCGGTAGACAAGCTGGCTATAGCGGTATGTTGTTCATCGTCATATAACACTTTGTCATACACTTCATCTGCAAAAATGACCAGCTGGTGTTCGCGTGCAATACTAATTAATGCTTGTAACATAGGCAAGTCATACAATGCACCCGTTGGATTATTGGGGTTAATAATCACGATACCGCGTGTGTTAGGCGTTATTTTTGCACGAATATCGGCTAAATCGGGCATCCAATCATTGGCTTCATCGCATAAATAATGAACGGGTTTACCGCCTGATAAGCTGGCTGCTGCTGTCCACAAAGGGTAATCGGGAGCAGGGACAAGCAATTCATCGCCATTGTCAATTAAAGCGTTGGTTGCCATCATAATTAAATCACTAGCACCATTACCTAAATAAATATCGTCTAAACCAACGCCTAGTACACCTTGTTGCTGGGAATAGTGCATCACGGCTTTACGGGCTGCAAAAATACCTTTGCTTTCAGAATAGCCTGCAGAAATACCTAAATTCCTAATCATATCTTGTTGGATTTCTTCAGGGGCTTCAAATCCAAAAGGGGCTAAATTACCAATATTTAATTTAATTATTTTTTGCCCTTCGTCTTCCATTTGTTTGGCAGCCTCGACGATTGGGCCACGGACATCATATAAAACATGGGCTAATTTGGCAGATTTTTTAACAGGCTTTAATAAAGGATGTGTATTTGGATTCATAAAATATTTAAGTGATATTTAAGTGGTATTTAAAGTATATTTAAGCAATATTGAGTAATTTTCAGTGATAGTTCAGTCGTATTTAACGGTATTGATAGTATATTTTACTGTTTTTGAGGTATTTTTTAAAAGTGTAAATATATTCTTGCAGTAAACTTTCTATTTACGCTATATTTTTGATATTTTTGATATTTTTATTATGAAATTACACGCACACCCGACTATTGAACGCGCTATCAGCCATATAACACCAAACAGCTTAAGTGTAGCAGGGCTTGCTTACAATACCAGCATACAAATTAGTAAAAATAAGGGGGTCAGTCTATGGCTGATTCGGTCTATAGAACAGATAACTGAAATAGATATTAACGACTGGACTGTACAAAAGCCAGAGTTAATTATTTTAGGCAGCGGCAATACACACCGTTTTTTATCTGCACAATGGTGCGTAAAATTATTCCAATTTGGAATTGGCATTGAGTGTATGAGTACGCCCGCTGCTGCACGGACTTATAATGTATTATTAGATGAAGGCCGCAATGTATTAGGAGCTTTTATACTAGATTAATTAATTATATTGATATTAATATTTATTTTAATATTGATAAGTTACGTTAGTTTTTATATAAATAATATAAATAATATAAATAATATAAATAATATAAATAATATAAATAATAATAAATATGAATAATATAATTTATATACTAAATGGCCCTAATTTAAATTTGTTGGGTAAAAGAGAGCCACATATTTATGGTACAGATACTTTAGAAGATGTTAAAAAAATATGTGAAAATACTGCACAACAACATAGTTTAGATATTGTTTTTCATCAAAGCAACCGTGAATATGAACTTATTGATTGGATTCATGAAGCACGTGAAACAGCACAAGGTATAGTCATTAATCCCGCTGCCTTTACACATACGTCTATTGCAATTTTAGATGCATTAAGTGTATGTGATTTTCCGATTATTGAAGTACATATATCTAATGTTTATAAACGAGAGGCTTTTCGCCATCATTCATATATTAGTAGTGTTGCATCAGGTGTTATTGCTGGGCTGGGGACGCAAGGGTATAGTGTAGCCATTCAACGATTAGCTCATTTATTGAGTATATAAATATAAAGGTCGATTATGAATCAATTACAACGCGAGAGTATGGAATATGATGTAGTCATTGTAGGCGGTGGTCCTGCTGGCTTATCAGCAGCGATTCATTTAAAACAGTTATCTATTCAATCAGGCAAAGATATTAATGTGTGTGTATTAGAAAAAGGCAGTGAAGCAGGTGCACATATATTGAGCGGTGCAGTAATGGATACTCGGGCTTTGACTGAATTAATACCTGACTGGAAAGTTATGGGGGTACCTTTAAATCAAAGTGTCGTGCGTGATGAGGTATTGCTACTAACAGCACAAGACAGTTATAAAGTGCCTGATTTTTTAGTGCCAGATAATTTTCATAATGAAGGGTGTTATGTAGTGAGTTTAGGGGCAGTAACACAATGGCTGGCTAGACATGCCGAAAGTATAGGGGTGGATTTGTTTGCTGGATTTTCTGCTGCTGAAATTTTATATACAGATACTGGGGCAGTTAAAGGTGTGGCTACAGGCAATATGGGTGTAAGCCGTACAGGTGAACCGACTGCACAATTTGTTTTAGGTATGGAGTTATATGGTAAATATACTTTGTTTGCTGAAGGTTCACGTGGGCATTTAGGTAAACAATTAATTCAACGGTTTAAATTAGACGCAGATAAAGACCCACAAAGCTATGCTTTAGGCATTAAAGAAGTATGGGAAGTTCCCGCTAGTCAAGCACAGCCAGGTTTAGTCGTTCATACTGCTGGTTGGCCGATGAATCAAGAGACGTATGGTGGCGGATTTTTATACCACTTAGAAGATAATAAAGTAGCATTGGGGTTTGTTGTAGGCTTAAACTATACCAATCCATGGTTAGCCCCTTTTGAAGAAATGCAACGCTGGAAAACACACCCGAGTATTCGTCGTCATCTTGAAGGGGGTAAGCGGCTTAGCTATGGGGCAAGAAGTATTACTACAGGAGGCTTGTTAAGTTTACCGAAAACTATTTTCCCAGGTGGGGCTTTAATAGGGTGTGATGCAGGGTATTTGAATGCTGCCCGCATTAAAGGTAGCCATGCTGCCATTAAAACAGGTATGTTAGCGGCACAAGCTGCTTTTGATGCCATTGTTTTAGGCCGTAGTCATGATGAATTAACCGCTTATCCCGAGGCCTTTCAAAGTAGTTGGTTATATACTGAATTACAACAATCCCGTAATTGGAAGCAGTGGTTTAATTATGGTTCAGTAGCGGGTGCTTTGATGACAGGCATTGAGTTTTGGTTGTTGCCACGTTTAGGGATTCAATCGCCGCCTTGGACTAAACACCGCGATAAGGCTGATTATTTATATACTAAACCAGCAGCCTATTGTGCTAAAATTGATTATCCTAAACCCGATGGGGTCATTAGTTTTGATAAATTATCCAGTGTTTTTATCAGTAACACTAATCATGACGAAAATCAGCCAATACATTTGACATTAAAAGATCAAAGCGTGCCATTAACGACCAATTTACCGATATATGCAGGTTTAGAGGAGCGTTATTGTCCTGCTGGCGTATATGAATATATTAAAAACAGTGATGGACTGGATTACTTACACATTAACGCTCAAAACTGTTTGCATTGTAAAACCTGCGATATTAAAGACCCGACACAAAATATTGTTTGGGTAGTACCGCAAGGTGGTGAAGGCCCTAATTATTCAGATATGTAATGAAGTGTATAAATAGTATATACTAAGCTATCTATTATTTAATTATTATTTATATTAAATATATAGAAAAATCAAAATATATCAATATATCAATAAATAAAATAACATTTATTAACATATATAAAAACATAATAACATATATTAACCTAAATATTAAAACACATGAAATTATTATTTGACCTTAAATATACCTTTAAAAATTTAAAAAATTTAAA
>JBDLSY010000018.1:0-4200 GCA_039805985.1 Pseudomonadota bacterium
TTAATTAACATTTTATTAACACTTACTGGAATATTTATGAATGATTTAATGAGACAAGCCAATGAACTACGTGCGCAAGCAGCTATATTAGAAGCCCAAGCATTAGAACAAATTCAAGCAGCACGGGCTGTTGTATTAGCACAAGTTAAAGCAACGATTGCTGAACATAACTTTACATTGATTGAATTAAATATAAAAACTGAAAAAAATACTAAGCTAGCTAAAATGGGTCGTAGCCACCCAAGTGCAGGTAAGAAAATTGAAGCTAAGTATAAAGATATATATGGAAATGTTTGGACAGGTCGTGGTGTTCAACCGCGTTGGTTAGCTGATGCTATTGATGGTGGTGCATTGTTGGAACAATTTTTAGTAGTATCTTAATACTGTGTATATAAACTAGTTTTTTAATATTTATTAAAAATTATATAGTGTTCATAGTCGTGTCAAATATATACTTGAATCTTACCGTTTAGTTAAAAGGTTTATTATCAACGATAAACTATAACTTTTTTCTTATTAAATTTACTAACACTAACACCATAATGAATGTATTCAGGTTAAAATATTAAATTGCTCAAGCTGCTACTTTCCTCAAGTAGCAGTTATTTTAATTAAAGTAGTTTAATTAACCTTTTGTATTTACGCTGACATCTAAAGTGTAAATACATTTTTAAAAATTATAGGATTTTTCCATGGTTGTTATTCGTTTATCTCGTGGTGGTGCAAAAAAACGCCCTTTTTATAATATAGTTGCAACTGATTCACGTAATCGCCGTGACGGCCGTTTTATTGAGCGTATTGGTTTTTACAACCCAGTTGCCTCTGAAGGTACAGAATCTTTACGTATTGCTGCTGATCGTTTAACCTACTGGATTGGTGTAGGCGCACAAATGTCGCCAACTGTTTCTCGCTTGGCTAAAACAATTAAACCTGTTGCTGCCTAATCGTAGTCACGTTTGATACTTTAAAAGCGGCTTCGGCCGCTTTTGCGTATTTGATACTTTAAGGTAAAAACAAATAAATTATTTATTTTAAATATATAAATATATAAATATATAAATAGACTTTTTCAAAACTACGTGTATACAAAAAAACTTTAATTTCAAGGCTTAAAAAATATGTTTTGATGATTTGAAAAAAAGTTTATTTAAGTATCCAAACAATTTACGATTACAAAACAATTTTATTAGATAAACTATGGAACAATTACCACAAGATGCTATTGAAGTTGGCCGTATCATTGAAGCGTATGGCGTTAAAGGGGGTATTAAACTAAAACCTTTTTCTAACTCAGCTGATGGCTTGTTATATGTCAAAACTTGGTTTTTAAAAAACATAACAGGTACTATTGAAATAGTCAATGTTGAACAATCTAAATGGCACAGTGATGCTATCACTGCCCAATTAAAAGGTGTTGATAACCGCGACCAAGCACAAGCATTGCGTGGTAGTGCGGTATGGATTAGCCGCGCTTTGTTACCAAAAACTCAATTAGATGAATATTATTGGAGTGATTTAATCGGTTGCCAAGTATTAGCCATTGATGGGCGAGTTTTAGGTAAAGTCACTTCGTTATTAGAAACAGGGGTGCATTCAGTGTTGCAAATTGACTGTGGTACAACTTTTGAACCTGCATTAATTCCGTTCGTTAATCAATTTATAGGTACGGTTGCTTTAGCGACTAAAACAATACATACCCAATGGGAGTATGACTGGTTAGATGCCATTGAGGAAAAACCTATTTATATTAAATTAGAAAAAAAATCATAATATAAAGTATAAAAAGTTAATAAGACAAGACTTAATTACATTTATTGTATTTATTGTATTTATTGTACTTATCATTACAGTTAATTTTGGAAGAAATTGACTTAGATATTTATTTGTATTTTTTTTAAAAGTTATAGTGACAATAAATTCTTTATAATATTTGCTATATTTTTACTTAACTGTCGCAATACTAAAGGGTGTGCTTATGCTTATGAATCATGGTTTAATTTACGGCTCAATCCCTGCACTTGTAACGCCAATGAATGCCGACAACAGCATTGCTTGGGAATCTTATGCTGATTTAATTGAATGGCATATTCAAGAGGGCAGTCATGCTATTTGTGTAGTCGGTACGACCGGTGAAAGCCCTACAGTAACGGTTACTGAACACTGTAAATTAATTGATTTAGCTGTGCAAGTGGCAAAAAAACGTATTCCAATTATTGCAGGTGCTGGCGGAAACTCTACTGCTGAAGCCATTGAACTAACACATAGTGCTAAACAATCGGGGGCAGATGCGACTTTACAAGTCGTACCTTATTACAACAAGCCTACGCAAGAAGGTCTGTTTCAACACTTTAAAGCGATTAGTGAGGCTGTAGCACTGCCCGTCATTTTATACAATGTACCAGGCCGCACAGTCGCTGACTTGCAACAAGACACGGTTGTTCGTTTAGCACAACTGCCCAATATTATCGGTATTAAAGAAGCCACGGGCGATTTAGGCCGTGGTATCGCTTTAATTAACGCAGTACCGTCCAATTTTAGTGTGTTAAGTGGTGATGATGCTACTGCTGCTGCTTTGATTTTAATGGGTGGCAAAGGTAATATTTCTGTATCTGCTAATGTCGCCCCTAAATTAATGAGTCAATTATGTGAAGCTGCTTTAGCAGGTGATGTCATTAAAACCCGTCATTTACACGCACAAGGCTTAGCTTTACACCAAAAATTATTTATAGAAGCCAATCCTATTCCC
The DNA here is from genome assembly GCA_039805985.1 of Pseudomonadota bacterium. GTDB lineage: Bacteria > Pseudomonadota > Gammaproteobacteria > Burkholderiales > Burkholderiaceae_C > JBDLSY01. The sequence goes on from JBDLSY010000018.1 coordinate 2,747, forward strand.
GTTAAGTGGGCTTTAAATCGTATGGGAAAAATACCTAATGGTATTCGTTTGCCTCTAACACACTTATCGCAAGCAGCACAAATATTAGTAGAAGCGGCACTACATGAAGCTAAAATATTAAAAATGCTCACTTAACACGGCCTTAATACGCACATTTTTATTTATTTTTATTTTTATTTTTATTTTTATTTTTACTGCAACGATACTATGAATGGATATTATGAATCATAAACCCTTCTCTCGCTCTTTGATGTATGCGATTACTATCACTGCGTTTTTATTAATAGGAACAGGATGCTCTACAGCTAAACATTTTTTTAAATCTGAAATTGATTATAAAAGTAGTAAACTTGTACCCAAACTGAAAGTACCTGCTCACTTAACGCCAACACAAATCTCTAATCGTTATCTTATTGAATTGCCTTCAGCAGACAGTCCAATAAGTCAGTAAATTTAATAAATTAATGTCGGCTTTACCCGCACTTCGTTTTGCAGTATTAGGTAGTGGTAGCGACGGCAATGCAATAGTGATTGAAAGTCATAGTCATAACCAATCCACACGCCTTTTATTAGACTGTGGCTTTTCTGTTAAAGAATTAGACAAACGATTAAAATATATAGGGTTATCAGCTAACCAGCTCAATGCTATCTTAATTACTCATGAACATCAAGACCACGCCATGGGCGCTTACCGTGCTGCAAAACGTTGGCGAATTCCTTTGTATGCGACTTACGGCACATTAGTCGCTGCTTATGATAATATCAATAAAAAAAATAATTACCCGTCTGATGACTGGCGATTATTTCCGTATTTGCACATTATTATGGCTGATAAATCTTTTGCAATAGGTAGTATTAATTTAATGCCAATGACTGTACCACACGATGCACAAGAACCCGTTCAATACCGTTTTGAAAGCTATAAACGCCATTTAGCTGTTGTGACAGATTTAGGGCACGCCAGTTTACATTTAAAACAAGCATTAAATGGTTTACACGCTTTAGTTTTAGAATGTAACTATGACACAGATTTATTAGAGCAGTCTAAATATCCTGCCAAGGTAAAAGACCGTATTCGCAGCCATTGGGGCCACTTATCTAATAAACAATCTGCCGAATTATTAGCTGACTTAGACACTACACGGCTACACAGCGTATGGTGTGCTCATCTAAGCCAAAGTAACAATACACCGAATTTAGCACAGCAGGCTCTGCTTGAAGCTATCGGTTGTAATACAACAAAAATTCAAGTTTTAGACCAAGAAAAATTAAACTGTTGGTTTACGGTATGACAGCTAGCTTCAAAAGAAATTTGATAAATTAACTAAGACATATTCAGATGGATCCGCTGGCATTTCCGATATTCACATTAATTTTTAAGTTAGTGGTGACGCAGTTTGATACTTTGATGAGCAGCGTGAACGGCGAGTTTGTGCGGTCTATCAGTTTGATTG
>JBDLSY010000019.1:0-5378 GCA_039805985.1 Pseudomonadota bacterium
CGTAAACCCAGTACACCTAATCCAATAATTGCTATATTTAATAAAACCGTCATCACAGGACGACGAATAAACAGTTCAGATAAATTCATTAAAATTCACAGTATTAATACGCATCATTAACTTTAAAATTTACTTAATATTTACTTAATATTTACCTAATATTTACCTAATATTTATTTAATATTTATTTAATATTTGCTTAATATTTTTCAAACCAATAAACTTTTTAATTTTGTAGAGGTCAAAGTAGGAATTAACATTTGTACAAAGGTATACACAAAATTATGAAAAATAACACCCCGTCGTAAACCAACCCGCGTCCAATGTGTGCCAAAAAAATCGCCCAAAGGTTCAGCATATAAGTGCGGCTCTAAAGCCGTGTTATAAGCAATACTAGACATAATTCCTACACCTAAACCTAATGAAACATAAGTTTTGATAACATCAGCGTCAATCGCTTCCAGTACTACATTAGGTTGAATACCTGCATTTTGAAATGCGTGATCAATTTGACTGCGTCCAGCAAATGCCGTTTCATACATAATCAAAGGATGCCTTGCTAAAGTCACTAAACTAATCGGCTGGCGAAAAACGGCGTGGTCAGGTGCAGCAATAGCCACGTGATGCCAACTGTAAATCGGCAAAGTAATAATGGAGTCATAGCGGGTTAATGCTTCAGTAGCCACCACACAATCAGCAGCACCACTTTCTACCCATTGTGCAATTTGTTGCGGTGTACCTTGTAAAATTGCCAACCTCACTTTTGGATACAACTGGCGAAATTTTGCCACAATAGGCGGTAAAAAATAACGTGCTTGCGTGTGTGTTGTGGCAATAGTTAAACGCCCTGATTCATCATCACCTAAATTTTCACCCAATTTTGACAAAGTATCAATTTCACTTAATATGCGTTCAGATGACTGTAATACTTGTTTTCCAGGCACTGTTAAGCCTAGCATACGTTTACCGCGCCGCTCAAACACTTGAAAACCAAGTTCGCTTTCTAATTCTGCCAGTGCCTTTGATAAGCTGGGTTGTGTCGTCAACATGACGTCAGCGGCACGGGTTAAGCTATAGCCTTGACGGACGGTTTCACGTACTGCACGAAGTTGTTGCAAATTCATAATAGTGATACTTATTAATAGTGATGCTTATTGTTGAATAAATTTATAAAATGCTTCATAAAATACTTGGTAATATTAATTAATTCCCTATACCTCACTGCCCTAACCAAACGATTAGGCAGCTTAACTATAAAAATATCTTTATAAAAAATATCTTTAATGACCCGCTTTAGCTTGATTAGCTACTGCAGCTAACGCGGCTGCAATGTCATCTGCATTGCCTAAATAACTACGTGATAAAGGTTGTAAATTAGCATCAAAGCGGTAAACAATCGGTTGTGCCGTTGGAATATTGACTTCGGTGATTTCATTTTCTGGGAGACGTTCAAGCAGCTGAATTAAAGCACGCAAACTATTACCGTGGGCTGCAATTAAAATACGCTTACCTGCTTTTAAAGCAGGTGCAATCGATTCGTTCCACAAGGGTTCAATACGCTCAACAGTATCTTTAAGGCATTCAGTGCGTGGCAGTTCATGGGGTTTTAGTTTACTGTAACGTGGGTCGCCTACACCTGTACCTACATCACCTTCAGGTAAAGGCGGTGGCGGCACATCATAGCTACGTCGCCATACTTTGACTTGAGTATCACCATATTTTTCAGCGGTTTCTGCTTTATTTAAACCCGACAATGCACCGTAATGGCGTTCATTTAAACGCCAAGTATGAATGACAGGCAACCATAAACGGTCTAACTCGTCAAGTGTAGTAATTAAGGTACGATTAGCCCGCTTTAACATACTGGTATAGCATAAATCAAAATCATAGCCTGCTATTTTTAATAATTGTCCAGCGCGTTTAGCTTCTTCAACACCTTTAGGGGTTAAGTCCACATCAACCCAGCCAGTAAAGCGATTCTCAAGATTCCATTGGCTTTCACCGTGACGCATCATTACCAGTTCATAAGTGTTTATAGGCACAGTATTTAAAGCATTAGTCATATCAAAAAATAAATTAAGGTTAAAGGTAATATAGGTTAAAGGTAATGTAAGTTAAAAAAAATGATGTTGCTACTTAAAAATAATGTGTATTTTTTACTAAAATGAACGCTCTTCTTACTAAAAGTTTTTTTAGAAATTTACACCTCAAATATATTAAAGTAGCAATGCCAAAAATAAAAAATTTATTTAAAATAAAGCAAATTAAATAACAGTATTAATACTAGCATTTAAACAATCGGCTAAACTACATTTTATGGTGTATTTGTATTTTATTTGTACTTATTTTTGTACTTATTTAAATGAGTACCTCATTTTATTTTAACAAAAAAACGTATCATAAACATAAATCAGCTATGAATTTTATTCTTCCTAACCTTCCATACATTATCATATTTCTTTTGTCTAGCGGTATGTTGATATACCCAGTTATAGAACAGTTTCGTATGGGCGAAGCAACTGACGTCAATGGTGCAGTAGCATTAATGAACCGTGAACAAGCCATATTATTAGATATTCGTGATGCTGATAGTTACGCCAAAGGCAGTGTTGCCCAAGCTAAACACGTACCCGCCGACACATTGGCAAGCCGTGCGGCTGATTTTGCTAAACAAACGTGTATTATCTTGATGGATGCTGACGGTAAAAATGTTATTAAAGCAGCCAACACCTTACGTATAGCAGCTGCGACCCGAGTAGTAGTACTAAACGGTGGCTATGACGCTTGGATAACTGCTGGTTTACCAGTTAAAAGGACTAATGCGTGAATAGTATTTAATACAATTAATATACTTAACAAATTTTATATCAACTCTAATAGCTACTTTTATGAACACTGTACAGATGTATACAACAGCGGTATGTCCTTATTGCATTCGTGCCAAACAACTGTTACGCGCCCGTGGCGTGACTGATATTGAAGAAATTCGGATTGACTTAGACAGTACGCAGCGTGAATTAATGATGACACGTACTAAACGCCGTACCGTACCACAAATTTATATTGGCGATACGCATGTAGGTGGTTGCGATGATTTGATAGCTTTAGATGCCAGCGGTCATTTATTACCCCTATTAAACAAATAACTATTTATTTAATTGTTTATTTAACTACTTAACTATTTACTTATTTACTTATTTATTTATTTACTTATTTATTTATTTATTTATAATCTATGTTGTTTAATTAAATGACTTAATTAAGTCATTGTGTTCCACTTTCATTTTTTATAAAATATATTCCCTGTTCCCACTTTACTTTTACTCAATTTTACTTATGACTATTGAACAATCTGACATCAGCAATCAAAATGCCACACCTTCATTTAATTTAACGCGTTGCTATTTAAAAGATGCCTCTTTAGAAATGCCAAATGCACCACAAATATTTTTAGACCAAGGACACCCCGATAGCGAAATGAGCCTTAATGTTGAGCAACAAGACTTAGAAGGTGGTTTTTATGAAGTTGCCGTACAACTCACTTTAACAACAAAAGTAGCCGATAAAATTCTATTTTTAGTAGAAGCAAAGCAAGCAGGTATTTTTGCTTTAGAAAATGTACCTGCTGAAGACTTAAACCCTTTATTAGAAATTATCTGTGCAGGTATGGTTTATAGTTATTTACGACCCAATATAGCTGATTTAATTACCCGTGCAGGCTTGCCTCCAGTATTTTTAAATGAAGTTGATTTTCAAAGCTTTTATCAATCGCGTATGGATAATATTGATCAGGCATTAGAAGAGTCAAAACAAGCCACACAACAATAAATAAATGACTGCTGTTACACCACAAAGCCTTACTCGTTATGTTGTAATGGGTGCGGGCGCTTGGGGAACAGCGGTCGCTATTCATTTAGCGCGTTACAACCATTCAGTCACCTTACTGTGCCGCAACGAACACGCAGCACAGATGCTTAACCAGCTTCGTGAAAATAAAGACTATTTACCTGGTTACTCTTTATCAAACACTTTACAAGTGACTAACGATGTCAGCTGCCTAAACAATGCGGTTGCTTTAATCGCTGTGCCTATTGCTGGTTTAGCTGATGCATTATCACAGGCACAACATCAAAACGCTCAAGCAGCCATAGGACTTTGTAAAGGCTTAGAAGCCAGTACGGGACGCTTACCCCATGAGTTAGCCTCATCTTTAAACATTACTTTGCCAACAGGCGTATTAAGTGGGCCTTCATTTGCACAAGAAGTAGCCCAAGGACTACCGACTGCATTGACGATAGCAACATACCACGAATGGTTGCGTCTGAATATACAAACTGCATTACATCACGGCACAATGCGCGTCTATACCAGTACTGATGTGGTAGGCGTAGAAATTGCAGGTGCGGTTAAAAATATTATTGCTTTAGCATGTGGTATTAGTGATGGTTTAAATTTAGGCTTAAATGCTAGGGCGGCATTAATTACGCGTGGCTTGGCAGAAACAACTCGCTTAACGCTGGCACTGGGTGGAAAAATGGATACCTTAATGGGCTTAACAGGCGTAGGTGATTTAGTTTTAACATGTACGGGTAACTTATCGCGTAACCGCAATTACGGTATGTTATTAGCTCAAGGGTATTCGCCTAGTATGATTGAAGCACAGTTAGGTCATGTAGCTGAAGGTGCGCGCTGTGTGGCTGCTGTAGCAAAAAGAGCACTGCAATTAGGTATTGATATGCCAATTGTAGACAGTGTTGCACGATTGGTAAAAGGAGAGCTATCGCCGCAGTCTGCTTTATCCATATTGTTAGCGCGTGAAGCAAAATCAGAATAATTTAATCAAAATAATTTTCAGAATAATTTATTCCAACTATTTAATAATAAAAGCGGCTACTGATTGACAGTAAACCGCTTTCATTAAAAAATTAACCATTTAGATTAAGTTAATCCACAGTGTTTAAGCTGCTTCGCCAACTACTGTAATCGTGTTTTCCACCACTACATCAGTATGTAAAATGACTTTTACTGCATGGTCACCTAGTAACTTGAGTGGACCATTTGGCATACGTACTTGTGATTTATGAACCGTAAACCCTTGTTTATTCAAGGCTTCAGCAATATCGTGGTTAGTAATTGAACCAAATAACCGACCATCAACACCACTTTTAGATGCAATTTGTACAGTTAAACCGTTTAGGCGTTCACCCACTACCATTGCTGCAGCTAGCTTGTCGCTTTGTGCTGCTTCTAGTTCAGCACGACGGACTTCAAAATCAGCTAACGATGATTTAGTCGCACGCTTTGCTTTGCCTTGTGGCATTAAAAAATTACGTGCATAACCGTCTTTAACGCGGACTACTTCACCTAAAATCCCAAGG
>JBDLSY010000020.1:0-5260 GCA_039805985.1 Pseudomonadota bacterium
ATTTTTACCAAAAATAATCAGCACAGATTTTTTATCACTAAAGTTATCTAAAATTATCTAAAATCAGTAATAATTTTTAACTTATGCCATAATTATGAATTGTGGCTTGTAAAAATAATAGTTTACGCGGGCTTTTAACAGTATTCACCATAATTAGCTTTGATTTAGCCTAATTCAAGTGTACGCAAGATACTTAAAGTTAAGTAATTGTAAAAAGTTATTAGTTTAACAAAAATAGTGCTATAAACGAATATTTTTATCAAAATAATTTGACTATTTTTATGAATATTTTTACACGTATTTTATTGATTCTATCAGTATTATTTGGTACTACAGCTTGGGCAAGTACACCGATTAAATCAACACCTCCCGTTAAAGAGTGGTTACAAGCTGCCTCTATTCCCCAACAACAGGTCAGTATTGCCGTTGCCCCCGCAGGCGGTGGTGAAACACTATTTGGTTTAAATGCTGAACAAGCACTTAATCCAGCCAGTTTAATGAAGTTGTATACCACTTATGGTGCTTTGAATATTTTAGGTGCAAATCATTTTTGGACTACTAAATTGTTCAGTCAAGGGACTATGAAACCTAATACAGATATATTTATGGGTGATATTTTTATTAAAGGCAGTGCTGACCCCAGCTTAAAGCTACAAGATATATGGCGTTTATTGCGTGAATTACGTCTATTGGGTGTTAAACACATTGAAGGTGATTGGGTCTTTGACCGTAGTATTATTGAAAATAATATAGATATAAATAATCCGAATGTGTTTGATCGCAGCGGTGAAAAACCCTATAACGTACAACCAGACGGTTTACTGATGAACTTTCATACGACTCGTCTGGTATTTCAACCTGCATCACCTAACTGGCGCGTAGTCGCTGACCCACTACTATTAGGTTGGACACAATCAGGCAACATCACCAACACCCAAGGCAATTGTACTGATTGGCGTAGCACGTTTACTAGTCAAATTCAACCCTCTAATGCTTCCTTAATAGACGGTAATATTCATTTTAATGGCAGCATTCCAAATAGTTGTGGACAACAAAATTTATACCGTGTTATTACACCGACAGATAACTATGCTAGTGGCTTAATTAAAGCCTTATGGCAAGAATTAGATGGAACACACTCGGGACAATTTCGCACGGGCGTAACCCCCATAAATAGCCCTGTATTAGCACAAATAGACAGTGAGCCTTTATCGTCAATTATTCGTGACATCAATAAACGGAGCAATAATGTCATGGCTAAAATGCTTTATTTAAATTTAAGTGCGGCCGCTCCTTTTAATCAAATAGCTTCAGAACAACGTTTGCGTAATTGGCTTAAATCAGTGGATTTAGATGACTCTTCACTTCGTTTTGACAATGGCAGCGGTTTAAGCCGTATTGAACGCTCCAGTGCTTTAGCATTAGTTAAATTATTACAACACGGCTACAAGCATCAGGTAATGCCAGAATTTATGAGTTCTTTAGCGGTTGCGGGTCAAGACGGGACGCTTACCAAACGCTTAAAAAGTATCGCTGGTTTGGCACACTTAAAAACAGGAACGCTACAAGACAGCGTTGGTTTAGCAGGCTATGTATTAGGTAAAAGTGGTCAATGGTATGTATTTGCGGGAATTATTAACCATAACAATACTGCTGGTGGACAAGCGACTTTAGATCAATTGGTGGTGTGGTTACAGCTCAATGGTTAGATAAACTTGTTTTAAAGTAGTAAATAAGTGCATTCAATGTTTGACATTGCTGGCTTTAGTCAGTCTCGCTTGATGGGTGGGCTAGGTTGTTTTCTGAACTACCTGCAAGCTTAACTGAATCTAAATATAACGTGTCAGGACAAATACCTTGTTCGTGTGGCCAAGCAACTATTCTATTTAGTACGCCTACCTGCTTAAAATAGTTTATGTTACTTAACTCTCTAAATACACCAAAATTTAACAGTACGCTGCAATCGTAAATGCCGCGCTCACCGTTTGTAAATTCCGGATAAAGCAAGTTCCCAATCTGCCATCAACTCATCTTTATGTAGCTCAATCCAAGCTTGAAGTAATTTCATTTTTGACGAAGGAATACTTCCTTCAAGAACCGTACCATTTGGAATAGCAACAATAACCTCTTCACCCTAGTATTTCACATAGATATGAGGCAATTTATGCTACTTATTATCCAAAAAGTATATAGACGATTAGCACATAAAACATAGAAATTGTAGGTATAGACATTCCTTTTAGTTATGTTGAGAGAACTGACTAATATTTGTAATAGTACAACGCTAACTAGTCATTTATAAGTTACATCTATTTTGGAAGCTAAGTAATGGCAGGATTAAATTTCTATAACTCACTCACCAATGCTGGACGAATATCTGTATGGTAAGCTACCAAGTCTTCGGGCTGATTGGCGTAAGATTTACTGAATGAATAGTTAGGCCTCGCGGCTCTGATTTGGACATTGAGAATTTTATTGACACCATTGCTCTTCGCATGGAATTCCGTCGTGATCTCCATCCATTTGAACGCCAGGGCAGTTCTTCAGGAAAAATGTTGCTTCAGCACAGGAATTCATCTGTGGGCAGCGGGTTCTACTATCGCAACTGAACTGAGATTTAAATGTCGTAACTGACGAAATTACATTGTTAAATGATGGCAGTTGCTTAGCTACAAAGTCTTTCGCTGACTTTTGGGGAAGCTGTGCATACTCGCTACTGATTCTGGCTACTTTATCAACTGTTTGAAGCTTTGATCCTCCATTAGGTGGACAGGACTGTGTCTGATAAGTGGTTCTGCCGTCAATGATACACTTATTTACTTCTGCTGCATTGAGCGTACCAACTACACATAAGAATAACATAACCACTATTTGTATTTTGCAAGTGAATCTTGTTGCGAGTTTGATAGTTTTTATCATTTATTGTCTTCAACAGGAAGTGTAAATATGTAGGGTATTGAGGAATGAAACCTAACGTTGTACATAAGCGTATTACTAGGTTAAAAAATCAATTTAACTGGCAAAGTATCATTTATTTTTTGGTGGATTACTTGATTTGCTGGGTTTGAGGTCTGGTGTATTCCCTGGTGTGGTTTTGTTATCACAGCGGCGCTGATCCAACTTCCCTGTTGAATCTACTATCGGCTTTGGTCCTGGTTTAAGTGGCATGGCTTATCTCCTTTGTAGTTTAAAAAATATAGTGTTCGCATACCACCTAACGTTAAATTCAGCGGATGCTTTAGCGTACCGCTCCATATGAATTTTTTTTATTCTCAGTTTACGCCATTCTCCCCACATTAAAGTAACTGGAATACTAGGATAACAAGTAAAAAGAGCCATTAATTTTTGATGCCTAAAAAAAGTTCTTTAAAAAAGACATTTTAAGACTTTATTATAGCATTTGATGTTTGAAGCGAGCAGAAAACAATAATCAAAAACCTAACATTAAATACGAATTTGTGCACCTAATTCAATTACGCGGTTAGTCGGTAAACCCAAATATTCAGCGGGGTCTGAAGCATTACGCAGCATAATTGCAAATATTTTTTCCATCCACATCGGTAAACTAGTACAGGTATCTGACAATAAAGTGTAGCGTGATAAAAAATAACTGGTTTCCATTTCATTAAAGACTAAGCCATTATGAGTACATAAGGCTAAAGATTCAGGAATATTCAGTTGATTTTTAAAGCCGTAATTAACCTCAATAGCAAAACAATTATTGCCCAAATCTTCTACTTTTAAATGCTGATTCAAATCAACCCACGGCAACTCTAAAGTACGGACAGTTAAAAAGATATTCCGCTCATGAATCACTTTATTATGTAATAAATTATGCATTAAAGCCCTAGGAACAATACCTGACTTAGCATTTAAATAAACCGCAGTGCCTTCAACTTGTGCAGGGGGTTCAATAAAAATGCTGCTTAAAAACCCTGTTAATGATAACATTTGTTCTTCAGAAGAGTTACGAATAGCCACACGCCCACGATGCCAAGTGTACATAAACAAAAAGATAGCTGCACCTAAAGCAATGGGAAACCAACCACCATCTTTAAATTTTAATAAATTTGCCCCTAAAAATATAAAATCAATAGAAACAAACAAACCAGTACTTAATAGGCATATCCACAAAGGTAATTTCCACTGATAGCGAATCACAAAAAATGTCATTAAAGTTACCACGAGCATACACCCTGTTACAGCAATGCCATAAGCGGAGGCTAGAGCAGACGATGACCCAAAGCTAATGACAACAGCAACGACTAACACATACTGTACCCAATTAATAAAGGGAATATAAATTTGACCCGCTTCTTTTACACTGGTATGCAAAATTTTCATACGCGGTAAAAACCCTAACTGTACCGCCTGTTTAGTCAAAGAAAAACACCCAGAAATAGTCGCTTGTGAGGCAATCACCGCAGCCATAGTCGCTAATATCACCAATGGCAATGTACCCCAACTAGGAATCATCAAGAAAAACGGACTTTTTAAGGCAAGAGGGTTAGACAACAGTAAAGCACCTTGCCCTAAATAACACAAAGTCAAAGAAGGAAATACCACTAAATACCAAGCTAATCTAATGGGTGTGCGGCCAAAATGCCCCATATCAGCATATAAAGCTTCAGCACCAGTTACGGCCAAAGTAACTGAACCCAATACTACAAATGCCATAAAACCATTACGCGTCACAAATTGAAGCGCACGTATTGGATTTAAAGCCAATAATATACTGGTATCACCGATTATTATGTTGTAGACACCCATTACAGCCAAAGTCAAAAACCATACTAAAGTAATCGGTCCAAATAAACGACCAATACTTCCAGTGCCTTTTTTTTGCACTGCATACAACAGAGTAATGATAACCACTACGATTGGGACAACATACCTGTTAAATACAGGAGTCACAATAGACAAGCCTTCTACAGCACCTAGTACTGAAATAGCCGGCGTAATAACGCCGTCACCATAAAACAAAGAAGCCCCCACCAAGCCAAAAGTAATCACTGTGGGGTACATTTTAGAATCGCGGCCTAAAGCATTCAATGCCAATGCTAACATAGCCATGTTGCCACCCTCACCGTTATTGTCAGCGCGTAAAATTAAGGCAACATATTTAAACCCGACAACAAAAATAAGCGTCCAAATAATTAAAGAAACAATACCCAGCATATTGTCATAGCTAAAGCCAACACCGTGATTGGGGGCAAATATTTCTTTAATTGCATAAATAGGCGAAGTACCAATATCGCCA
>JBDLSY010000021.1:0-3279 GCA_039805985.1 Pseudomonadota bacterium
ATTTTTTCCTTATTTTGAGTTATAACGTTAATACGGTTTAAATTGAGATAAACCGTACTAGCTCCTCGTGCGATACATCAAAGGCTATATCGCTTGCCTGTAAACTTATTTAAGAATCAAATTTACTAAATTTCTAAATTTTCAAATCTCTAAATCTCTAAATCTTAATTTAAAAAATCAAACTTTTTCAACCTGACCAAAATCCATATCAACACTGGTCGCACGCCCAAAAATAGTTACTGCTACGCGAAGGCGGTTTTTATCATAAATGACTTCTTCAACAGTGCCATTAAAATCGGTGAAAGGACCTTCTTTGATACGTATCATTTCACCCACTTCAAATAACACTTTGGGTCTTGGCTTATCAGAGCCAGCCTTCATTTGATCACGCATAGACTGTACTTCGGCTGCAGAGATGGCGGTTGGCTTATTTGCCTTACCACCAATAAAGCCAGTAACTTTAGGCGTACTTTTTACTAAGTGCCAAGTCTCATCGGTTAATTCAATTTCAACAAAGACATAACCTGGAAATAAGCGGCGTTCAGAAGTTACTTTTTGACCATTTTTAACCTCTAAAACTTCTTCAGTCGGTACTAAAATTTCACCAAACATGTGTGAGAGTTCAGAACGGTCAATCCGCTCCTGTAGAGATTTAGCGATTGACTTTTCCATCGCTGAATAAACATGAACGATGTACCATTGCTTGGTCATTTATTTACTCCAGTTTAAAACGAAATCAAACAAAGCTACTTCAATCAACTTATCAACAGACCACAAAAAAATTGCCATAATTATTACAAAAATAAACACCACTACAGTCATTTGAGTCGTCTCTTTACGACTAGGCCAAACCACTCGTAATAATTCGGTATAAGCCGCTTTAAAAAAAATAATTAAAGATTGACCCGTACTACTGGTTAAAAAGACAACCACCGCAGCAATCAAGCTTGCTAATAACGCCAATAAAAGTATCCAAGCATCTTGCTGACCTAAAAAGTAAAAAGCGAACCCTCCTACTACCAAAGCGACTGATGATAGTACTTTTACAACATCTAGCGGTGTTTTATTACCGATTTCAATTTCAGACGTATTCATACACACTTTCTATTGATTTTACAAACACTGCAAACATAAAGCGTTACAGACACCGTTAAAACACCAACCTAAAAATTTTAACAAGAAAAAGCCACCTAATTTAGGTGGCAGGGGAAGAGGGAATCGAACCCCCAGCCTACGGTTTTGGAGACCGTCGCTCTGCCAATTGAGCTATTCCCCTACTATAATTTTTAACTCAAAAAATCCTATAATTTTATTATACCTATAAACAATCAACTAACGATTGGTGCCCGTTGCGAGAATCGGACTCGCGATCTCCCCCTTACCAAGGGGGTGCTCTACCACTGAGCCAAACGGGCTTATTTTGTTAATTTTAGAAAACTATGAATAGCTGACTGGAGCGGGAAGCGGGAATCGAACCCGCGCTATTAGCTTGGAAGGCTAAAGTTCTACCATTGAACTACTCCCGCATCTATTTATTTGGTTTGCTGGTGGGGAAGACTGGATTCGAACCAGTGTACTCAGAGAGAACAGATTTACAGTCTGTCGCCTTTAACCGCTCGGCCACCTCCCCTGCAAAGACTGATATTATGGCAATTGATTTGTATTCTGTCAAGTAATAATTGTGTTTTTTTATGTTTGCTATGTAAAATTTCTAATACTTATTCATTAATATAACTTAAATATAACTTAAATATAACTTAAATATAACTTAATAAAAATATAAAAAATATAAAAAATATAAAAAATATAAAAAATATAAGTTAGCAATGTAAGTTAGCAATGTAAGTTAGCAATGTAAATTAATTAAAATTATTTAATTCAATATTCCAGCCCAGTACTTCAAATATTTTTTTGCCTTTGATGTACGTCTCATTTAACTCCGCTTGTGGATTTGAATCAGCGACAACCGCTCCACCCACTTGTACACTTACACGGTCTTTCGTCACAATCGCAGTACGAATAACCACGGATAAATCAACTGAACCCGTATAGTTAAAATACCCTATTGCACCTGCATATACACCACGCTTTACAGGTTCTAATGTATCAATAATTTCCATAGCACGAATTTTTGGCGCACCCGTCATAGACCCTGGTGGCCAACATGCTTTTAATAAATCAACTGTGTCTTGTGAAGCATCTAATACTGCTGTAATGGTAGATACCATTTGCCAAACACTAGGGTGTGGTTCAATTTCAAATAAATGCTTAACTTTTACACTGCCGATTTCTGCAACCCGTCCTATGTCGTTACGCATTAAATCAACAATCATTACATTTTCTGCACGGTCTTTTATACTATTTTTTAAATCATTTTTTGATGCCTGATCATTTTTAGACTCATAATGACGAGGACGCGTTCCCTTAATAGGCTTTGCAGTTATTTGACGATGCTGTACCTGTAAAAATTGCTCTGGCGATACACTGGCAATGGCAGAGTCATCAATTTCTATATAAGCAGAATAAGGGGCTGGATTCGCAACAGTCAATGCTTGATACAAAGCAAACGAATCACCCATAAAACTGCCATCGACTCTATGCGATAAGTTAGCTTGTAAAATATCACCCGCTCTAATGTACTCTAGTACCGAATCGGCTTGTTCTAAATAATTAGAGGCTGTTGTTTTAAACGTAGGTTTACCCACTATAAATTTAGGCAGTTTCGCTTCAAAAGCTTTACTTTCAGTTGAAAAAATACCTTGTGCTGCACTTAAAGTATTCTCCCAAATAGCACGACGATTAGTATGGTTTTCAAAAAAATATGTTAAATCCGTCGTACAAAAGTACCATACTTGTTGAGTATGCTCATACGCTAATACGTGGTCACACATATATAAATATAAGTCGGGTAATTCGGTATCAGCCACCGTAATAGTCGGTAAACACTCAATTGAACGTACTAAATCGTAGCCTAAATACCCAACTAAACCTGACGTAAAATTTAGACCTATCGGAGACGTATTTTGATTGGCTGTGTGGATACTCTTTAAAACATCACGTATGGCTTCAAAAGGATTTGACCATTTTTTTAATATTTTTTTATTGTTATTAATATTGTTATTAATATTGTTATTAATATTATTACTATTAATATTATCAATATGATTATCAATATTATTAATATTGTTATTAATTAAATATAAAGCCGCACCCATATCTAAAGATTTTAGTATTGCTAATGCTGAACCCGTAATATAAGACCACTGTGGTACTGCCTCA
>JBDLSY010000022.1:0-3164 GCA_039805985.1 Pseudomonadota bacterium
GCATTACCAATAATGCTGCGTCCAGGCTCAAACATTAAAGTCCGGTGTCCGTGTGAACGGCTATCAAGTTTAACCAATAAAGCACTAATAAACTCACCAACACAAGGAACGTTGACTGCACCGTCTAAGGCATAATCAATACCAATTCCTCCACCCAAATCTAAATGACGAATAGCAATACCACTGGCTTCGATAGATTCAACCACATCTAATAATCGGTCTAAAGCGTCTAAATAAGGAGCGACAGTCGTAATTTGTGAACCAATATGACAATCAATACCCGCAATATTAATGTGAGACAAGCGACTGGCATAGCGGTATAAATCAAGTGCAGCTTCTTTAGCCACACCAAACTTATTTTCTTTTAAACCCGTAGAAATATAAGGATGGGTTTTTGGATCGACATCAGGATTAACACGTATGCTAATAGTTGCCATTTTTCTCATACCACTTGCAACTGTATTTAAACGGTCTAATTCAGGAATACTCTCAATGTTAAAACAACTGACATCGGCGCTTAAAGCCCGTTGCATTTCAGATATTGACTTGCCCACACCACTAAATACAACGTCTGCTCCTTTTGCACCAATTGCTAGAACTGCTTCTAACTCTCCTATTGATACAATATCAAACCCTGCCCCTAAACGGTATAACAACTGTAATACGCTAAGGTTACTATTGGCTTTTAATGCGTAGTGAATTCTTGTTTTACGCCCTTGCAAAGCGGTAGCATACACTTGATACGCTTCAGTAATTGCGGTGGCACTGTATACATAAGTGGGTGTACCGTATTTTTTGGCAATGAATGCTAAATTGACACCTTCACAGTGTAAAACTGTGTCAATTCGTGAAAAGTGCGGAGGTAATTTTATCATTTATTATTTTTACACAAGCTATAAAAAATCTTATATTGTATTTGAACGTTATATTTAGTACTTTGGGATTAAATACTTTCAATAAATAACCTAATACTCATTTAATATTCATTTAATATTCATTTAATACTCATTTAATATTCATTTAATATTCATTTAATCTTCTGATTCTTCCGATATTAATTTACGCTTTTTAAGTATAGTCACAACGGGCGCTGGCGCACTGGGACGAAGGGATTGCCCTGTCAAACGGCCTACACGGCTACTGCCTTCACCTGTCATCCGATCAAATTTAACGGTACGTGGTTTGCGGCTAGATGCGTTTCCCGTCATTCCTCCTAAAATAGAATCATTTACCAAGGGCATAGGCTGCCTACTTCTTGGCGGGCGCGTATTTGTTTTTGTACTATTAGAACTTGTGCGTTGTGCCACACCAAACGATACAGAGTTAGCTGGTGTGTGCATAGGGTCACGCTTACGTGTTGTTGAAGCACGGCGTGTCAATACTTGCCCAGTTTCATTTTCAGTACGACGCGACCTACTTGTTGATGCCTTAGCAGACGATGCCCAGCTATGCGCCAACAAATCTACATGACCTGCAGCGCCCGATTCTGGCGTATACAATGCCCCTCCATAACTAGCAGGCTGGCGGTCACCGTCTAAAAATGCCGCTTGATTATGTCGCGTAATATGACTCACACCGTAATTAACGTCTTGACTAGGATAACTAGGCTGCAATCGTGTCTGGGTCGTTTTACTACCACGGTTACGCCGCTCTCCGCCACGCCCCGTATTCACAGCGGGCGTTTGCCCTGATTGTAATCTTTGAGTTTCAATACGTTGATGACGACGGCCTATAGGTTGATGACGAGGTACATTATTAACTAATTCATTAGTAGACGCGACATCAGGGTCTTTCCACACACCTAACGTAACCATCAGTTGTGCTGAAGTGGCATCATCTAATTCTTGTAATTGACCACGTTTTAAGCGACTGGGTAAATAAACAGGACCAAATCGTGTACGAATTAATCGGCTAACTACGACACCTACAGCTTCAAATAAACGGCGTACTTCGCGATTTTTTCCTTCTGTTAAAACAACTTTATACCATTTATTGGCACCTTCTCCACCTAAATCTGACAACTCTAAAAACTTAGCCATGCCATCTTCTAACTGAACACCTGTACGTAAATTTGTTTGTAATTCATCGGATAAATCACCCAAAACACGTACCGCATATTCTCGCTCTAAACCAAAACGGGGGTGCATCATACGGTTAGTTAAATCGCCCGAATTACACACAATTAATAAACCTTCGGTGTTGTAATCTAGGCGTCCAACAGATAACCATTTACCATTGCGTAAGCGAGGCATTTTTTCAAACACACTGGTACGCCCATCGGGGTCTGAATGACTCACAATTTCCCCAGCAGGCTTGTGGTATAAAATCACTCGGGGCGGCTTATTGGTATGTTTACGCTGTACAATTTTGCCATTAATTTGAATAACATCTGTAGACAACACTCTTTGTCCTGTGTATGCCGATTCACCATTAACCTTGACACTGCCAGAATTAATCAAAGACTCCATACTCCGTCGTGAACCAATACCCGCATCGGCCAATACTTTTTGTAATTTAGGCATTAATGCAGCATCAAATGGCAAACGTTCTGCAGTATTAAGCTTATTCAAGTGAGTGCTATCTATCGTAGATAACATAAAATCTGTATTGTCTTCATCTATAGCAATACTAGGTTCAATACTTACATTGCTAACGGTCATTAAGTTTTCATTTAAAAAACTATTGTTTAACAACTCATTATTTAACAACTCACCGTTACTAATAACAGTAGCGTTATTTACGTTACTATTTACACTACTATTTATATTATTATTTATATTATTATTTATATTATTATTTGCAGTATTACATACAAATTCAGCGGGTATCTCCACACTGTTTACTTGAGTCTGTAAATGGGTTAAAACGACACCGTCTAAGGTCGCAGGCAAAGTAGAAACGGGTCTAGGTGTCGCTTTTCGTGATTTTTTTGATATAATTTTTATAGATATTGGCACATTTTCAATATTTTTCACTGTGGGTATACGTGGTTTTCGTACTTTTTTTAATGCTGTTGAATCATCAATAACAGTGGATAAATTTGATGTGACATCTGGGATATTACTAATACTAGTCATAATTTTTTATTAATTTATAAAGTGTTTATACTGATTTTATCGTTTAATGTCGTTTATAGTGTCATTTATAGTGTCATTTAGTACCGT
>JBDLSY010000023.1:0-8765 GCA_039805985.1 Pseudomonadota bacterium
CCCGGTAACCAAGACCTTGAAGAACGCTTACGAAGCTGGATGCGTTGGAATGCAATGGCAATGGTCGTACGGGCTAATCGAGCCGATGGTGATTTAGGGGGGCATATTTCTAGTTTTGCGTCGCTAGCTAATATGCTAAGTACGGGATTTAATCACTTTTGGAAAGGTCCAGAACACCCTGATGGCAGCGATTTATTGTATCTTCAAGGGCATTCTAGCCCTGGTATCTATGCCCGTTCTTACCTTGAAGGCCGTTTAACTGACGACCAACTGATTCATTTTCGCCGTGAAGTAGACGGTAGAGGTTTATCAAGCTATCCTCACCCCAAATTAATGCCAAATTACTGGCAATTCCCGACAGTGTCTATGGGATTAGGGCCTTTAACGGCAATTTACCAAGCACGTTATTTAAAATATTTACATGC
Organism: Pseudomonadota bacterium; assembly: GCA_039805985.1. GTDB lineage: Bacteria > Pseudomonadota > Gammaproteobacteria > Burkholderiales > Burkholderiaceae_C > JBDLSY01. The sequence continues at coordinate 426 of JBDLSY010000023.1, forward strand.
GCGTGACATTGCAGTGACAACAAACCGTAAAGTATGGGCTTTTTGCGGTGATGGTGAAATGGACGAACCTGAATCAATGGGGGCTATTGGTGTTGCAGGCCGTGAACGTTTAGACAATTTGATTTTTGTGATTAACTGTAACTTACAAAGATTAGATGGACCTGTACGTGGCAACGGAAAAATCATTCAAGAGATGGAAGGTAATTTTCGTGGTTCTGGTTGGAATGTGATTAAAGTTGTTTGGGGGTCTGGTTGGGACGATTTATTACAAAAAGATTCCGATGGATACCTTAAAAAACTAATGATGGACACCGTTGATGGTGAGTATCAAGCGTATAAGGCTTACGATGGTGCTTATATACGGGAGAATTTTTTTAATAAACGTCCTGAAACTGCCGCAATGGTGACGCATTTAAGTGATGACGATATTTGGAACTTAACCCGTGGTGGCCATGATCCACACAAAGTGTATGCTGCTTTCAGTGCCGCGACTCAACATGTCGGGCAACCGACTGTTATTTTAGTCAAGACGATTAAAGGTTACGGTATGGGTAAATCGGCTGAAGGACGCAATACAGCCCACCAAACTAAAAAACTAAGTGATGAAACTGTCCGCGAAATGCGTGACCGTTTTGGCGTGCCTATTAGTGATGCTGATTTACCGAATATTCCATTTTTTAAGCCTAGCGATGAATCACCAGAGATGAAATATTTGCATGAGCGTCGCAAAGCTTTAGGTGGCTATTTGCCAACGCGTTTAGAAAAATCAACAGAACGCTTTGTAGTGCCTGGATTAGATACCTTTAAAAGTATTTTAGAACCCACTGCTGAAGGCCGTGAAATTAGCACAACCCAAGCGTATGTCCGTTTTATTACACAATTATTGCGTGATAAAGCCTTAGGGCCTCGTCTTGTCCCTATTTTAGTGGATGAAGCCCGTACTTTTGGAATGGAAGGTTTATTCCGTCAAATTGGTATTTATAACCATCAAGGCCAGCTCTACGAACCTGTAGACAAAGACCAAGTGATGTACTACCGCGAAGATAAAAAAGGACAGATTTTACAAGAAGGTATTAATGAAGCGGGTGCAATGGCCAGTTGGATTGCTGCTGCAACCAGCTATAGTACCAACGACCGTATTACGATTCCGTTTTACACGTTTTATAGTATGTTTGGGTTGCAACGCACAGGTGATTTAGCGTGGGCAGCCGGCGATATGCGCGCACGCGGGTTTTTAATGGCAGGCACTGCTGGACGTACTACTTTAAACGGTGAAGGCTTACAACATGAAGATGGCCATAGCCATATTATGGCTGCAACGATTCCAAATTGCGTGCCTTACGATGCAAGCTATGCCCACGAAATTGCGGTAATTTTACAAGATGGTTTACGCCGTATGGTGGCTGAACAAGAAGATGTCTATTACTACGTTACCATTATGAATGAAAACTATCCGCAACCTGGATTAATTCCTGGTACGGAAGCACAGATTCTAAAAGGTATGTACGAGTTGCGTCATGGCGGTAATCATCAACACCGTGTGCAATTATTAGGCAGTGGGACTATTTTGCGTGAAGTGGAAGCTGCTGCCGCTTTATTAGAGAACGAATGGCATATTAGTGCTGATATTTGGAGTTGCCCAAGCTTTACGCTATTAGCCCGTGACGGACAAAGTCGCGTCCGCTACAATTTACTGCACCCAACACAAGCCCAACAAATTCCATTTGTTACTGAACAACTCAACCGTAGTACAGGACCAATTGTAGCCAGTACTGATTACATGAAGCTGTTTGCTGAACAAATTCGTCCGTATATACCGGCTGATAATCAAGGGCAACAACGCAGCTATACTGTTTTAGGAACAGACGGGTTTGGCCGTAGCGATAGCCGCGTTAAATTGCGTGAACACTTTGAAGTAAACCGTCATTTTGTAGTGATTGCTGCTTTAAAAGCTTTGGCCGATGAAGATAAAATAAGCCATGAAGTGGTTGCTCAAGCGATTATAAAATATGGTATTAATCCTGAAAAAGTTAATCCGATTTATGTTTAAATATTTAAATGAATTCAAATGTTAAGCAAAATAAACCGTTAAAACAATTAAATAATAAAGCAATTAAATAATAAAGCAATTAAATAATTAAATAATTAAATAATTAAATAATTAAATAATTAACAACTAAACAATTAATTAAAAACTATGAATATCATTCAAGTAAAAGTTCCCGATATTGGTGATTTAGATGAAGTTGAAATCATTGAATTAATGGTTAAAGTAGGTGATGTTATTGTCAAAGAGCAGTCTTTGATTACTGTTGAATCTGACAAAGCCAGTATGGAAATTCCAAGCAGCCATGCGGGTACAGTCCAAAAAATAACTGTTAAAGTCGGTGATAAAGTTAAATTAGGCAGTGTTGTACTAGAGTTGGCAGACACCAGTGCTACACCTGTAGCTACCGTTGTACCAGTAGTTGCTGCTACACCTGTAGTAACACCGCCTATTTTAGCGGCTATGGCTATACCCAGCAGCACACCTATTGTTATGCCTTCTGTACCAACACCTGCTACATCTGTTGAAACCAATGCGACTATTGATGTTAGTAAAGCCCACGCTTCGCCTAGCGTTCGGGCTTTTGCCCGTGAATTAGGTGCTAATTTAAATCAAATTAAAGGAACAGAAGAATATGGTCGCATTACTTATGCCGACGTACAAGCGTTTGTTAAAGCGATATTAACGGCTTCACCGGCTGATACTAATACTACAGTAAACAATACACCATTAAACAATGGTGGCGGTTTGAATTTATTGCCGTGGCCTAAAGTTGATTTTGCTAAATTTGGTGCGATTGAAACCAAGGCACGTTCACGCATTCAAAAGATTTCGGGTGCTAATTTAGCGCGTAACTGGGCAATGATTCCGCATGTGACTCAATTTGACCAAGCGGATATTACTGATTTAGAACAATTCCGCAAAGACAGTAATGTTGCTTTAGAAAAGCAAGGCATCAAATTAACTATGTTAGCGTTTGTCATTAAAGCCTGTGTGCATGCACTCAAAAAGCATCCAACATTTAATGCCAGCTTAGATGACAGTGGTGATAATTTAGTTTTTAAACACTATTTTCATATTGGTTTTGCCGCCGATACGCCTAATGGTTTAGTCGTGCCAGTGCTGCGTGATGCCGATCAAAAAAGTATTGGACACATTGCTAAAGAGATGGGTGAATTAGCTAAATTAGCCCGTGATGGCAAATTATCGCCCGCACAAATGCAAGGGGCTTGCTTTACGATTAGTTCATTAGGCGGTATCGGTGGCACTGCGTTTACCCCGATTATTAATGCCCCTGAAGTCGCGATTTTAGGGTTAAGTAAGTCTGAAATGAAGCCTGTTTGGGACGGAAGTAGTTTTGTGCCACGCTTGATGTTGCCTTTATCCGTCAGTTTTGACCACCGTGTGATTGACGGGGCTGCGGCTGCACGGTTTACGGCAGATTTGGCCGCAACTTTAGCCGATATGCGTAAAATCTTGTTGTAAATTTATTCATTGATTAAACGAATAAGCCCGTAAATTACCGCATTTAAAGCCGTATTTGCGGGCTTATTTTTGTTTTTAATTAACAAATTTAAGTATTAAGTCAATTATTTAATAATCACACATGAAAAATCATATTTATTTTTACAACACAAGTATTTATCTAAATTTATTTTAAATGCACTCATTATTGGTTTGTTAAGGTTAATAATACTGAAAAGAAACTAACTCTTATGGAAGGTGGTACTCTTGATTTAGAAAAAATGGCTGATGTCTCTAAATATTTATTATGGGTGGGTGATTTAGACGGCGACAATCAACCTGACCTTATTGTCAATAAGGATGGTGGCTGGGGTGAGATTGAATATAAATTATTTCTTTCTAGCGATATTAAACCCAACAAACCTTGGAAGCCTGCGGCAACATTTGACATGTGGTTACTTGGCACTACATGTTAATTAATTAATCAGTCATCTTAAACCATTGATTAAAAATATCTACTAACTAAAAACAGTAATCTACAGTAATCTAATATATAAACACCCTTAAAAACTATGAATAATTTAATAAAAACAGTGATACTCTCAACACTGTTAATAACACTTACCGCCTGCAATAGTGGGGTCGATAGCTCTGCAATACCCCAAAAAACACCTGCCGAACAAATTACTGCACTTGAATTAGCAGGAAAAATTCCAAGCAACCTAGACCGTACAGATACACTGGCGGGAATTGATGCCAATGGCAATGGAATTCGTGACGATGTAGATGCTTATATTTTGGCACAATTTACACCCAGCCAACAACCCGTCGCACGGCAAATGGCAAAATCAGTACAAAAAGAAATATTAGTAGATAAAAGCGATAACATTGCTGTTAGATTAGCTCAACGTGAATCTTCTAGAGCCATTAATTGTATTTATGATAAATATCCAAGCAGAACGGATGCCGTTCTTTCTAGAAGATTATTTGATGAAATTACTGCCATTACAACTAATACCAAACCTAGATTATTAGCCTATTTAGCCATGTCTGATGCTTTAGATGGTACCGTATTATCTATATCAACGGGAGATACTTGTGAATAAATTGTTTAAACAAGTTACTTCTGTTTTGTTGTGCATCAGTATTATGTGTTCAAGCACCCTTGTGTTTTCAGCACCAATAAACAGTGTCTGCATGCCGAAAGGCGTGTTATTTGGATTTTTTAATGGTGTACAAACAACAAAACAACAAGCAGAAAAAGCAATTAGAGAACTCAAAGCTTTGCATGGCACTAAAAATGCCGCAGGCGAAGAAATCGATTACGAAATTTTTTATAACCGTACCGATGGTTTTAAAGACTTTGTTGAAACTTTTGGCGAACGCTTAAAAGAACAAGGTGGTATTTTACAAGGACGCTATGAATACTTCTTTTCTGCTATGCACTCTAATAGCAATTGGTTAGATACCATTACCAAAGCATACCCTGCAATGGGGGCTACTTTTTTATCTTTTTTAGACTATATAAATGCTGCCTCTATTGCCTATTTAGCTAAATTAGCGGGTAATACACCCTCACTGCTGTCCGATTATGCCGAACATCGCTTGCGTATTGATAGTACTACTTTAGAAGGCAGAAAAATACTATTGGTTGCACATTCGCAAGGAAATTTATTTGTAAATGAAGCTTATAAATATGCTATTACCAAAACACCTGTATCAGCAGTGAAAGTCGTACACATTGCTCCCGCCTCTCCAATCACCAGTGGCGTTTACACTTTAGCAGACCTTGATTTAGTCATCAATGGTTTACGAATTGTGGGTAATATTCCACCTGTTACAGATGCTATTCCCAATTTTTCAACACGGCCAGCTAATCCTAGTGGTGAAAAAGATGCTTTAGGGCATGGTTTGTTAGAAATTTATATCAACCCCAATATGGCAATTGCTAGCGTTGTAAAAAACAATATCAATACAGCACTAAATTCACTGGTTACCCCTCCTGCAAAAGCAAGTACTGGATTATTCACGGCAACGTTAACTTGGAACGGAATTGGTGATATCGATTTGCACGTAAATGAACCAAAGGACACACATGTGTTTTATGCATCAGCCATTGGTCAAGCGGGCTATTTAGATGTAGATAATATACAAGCTAATGGCCCAGAACATTATTACGCCAGTTGTGATGCCAGTAAAATAGAAGAAGGTAGTTATTCTATTGCTGTTGCAAATTATAGTAATGCAGATGGTAAAGCAGCTACGGTTCAAATTGCTGCTGAACAAGGTGTTTTAGGTACAAAGACTGTGATACTGGGCGCAATAACTGGCAATACACCAAGTGCTACTATGTTCACTGTTAAAGTCAAAAAAAATATAACTACTGGTAATTTTTATGTTGATTTATAAGTAAATTTTATACACAATATAGCTTTACAGCACAATAAATACACAATAAATACACAATAAATACACAATATTAAATAATACTTAATACTTAATACTTAATACTTAATACTTAATACTTAAATAAGGTTAAATTAACATGAACATTGAATTACGCGTCCCCGATATTGGTGACTTTGCTGAAGTTGAAGTCATTGAAATTTTGGTTAAAGTGGGCGATACTATCGCCAAAGACCAATCTTTAATTACGGTTGAGTCGGACAAGGCCAGTATGGAAATTCCTGCCAGTGATGCAGGAATAATTGAAAGCTTAACCGTAAAAATCGGCGATAAAGTTAAAATGGGCAGTGTTTTAGGCACAGTGTCTAGTTCAAATACATCAACACCATCGCCGATAGAAAAACAAATAACGACTGAAGTCACCTCTTCTGCAGCCGTAATTAGTTCTGCCTCACAAGCATCAAGCTTTGCAGGCACTGTGGATATACAGTGCGATGTCTTGGTTTTAGGAGCAGGGCCTGGTGGTTATAGTGCGGCGTTTCGTGCCGCTGATTTAGGCTTAAATGTCGTAATGATTGAGCGTTATCCAACATTGGGCGGCGTTTGCTTAAACGTGGGGTGTATTCCCTCTAAAGCTTTATTGCATGTCGCTGCCGTTATGGACGAAATTAAACACTTCACAGATGTGGGTATTACGTTTCAAGGTATGACCGTTGATATGGCGAAGCTTAAATCGCATAAAAATAAAGTCATTAATAAATTGACGGGTGGTTTATCAGCAATGGCAAAAATGCGTAAAGTCAATGTATTACATGGCAACGCTCAATTTGTCGGTAGCCATGCTTTAACGGTAACCACTGAAGATGGCAGTATTAAAACAGTTGGTTTTAAAAATGCCATTATTGCTGCAGGCTCAAGCGTTGTACATTTACCATTTGCTCCTAAAGATGAACGTATTGTTGATAGTACAGGGGCATTAGAATTGCGTTTTTTGCCTAAAAAAATGTTAATTATTGGTGGGGGTATTATTGGTTTAGAAATGGGTACAGTCTATTCTACTTTAGGCGCACGCTTAGATGTCGTTGAAATGATGGACGGTTTAATGCAAGGTGCTGACCGTGATTTAGTTAAAGTATGGCAAAAAATGAATGCGCCACGTTTTGATAACGTGATGACACAGACAAAAACTGTAGGTATTGAAGCCAAAGAGGACGGTGTTTACGTCACATTTGAAGGTACAAATGCCCCTAAAGAACCGCAACGCTATGATTTGGTTTTACAAGCGGTTGGACGCAAACCAAACGGAGGTTTAGTGGGTGCAGATAAGGCGGGTGTTATCGTTACAGACCGTGGATTTATTCCCGTAGACAAACAAATGCGTACCAATGTACCACATATTTTTGCAATTGGTGATTTAGTAGGGCAACCGATGTTAGCCCATAAAGCTGTTCATGAAGGACACGTAGCGGCGGAAGTATGTGCAGGACATAAAACTTATTTTGATGCTAAAGTCATTCCAAATGTTGCTTACACTGACCCTGAAGTTGCATGGGTAGGCGAGACGGAAGATAGCTTAAAAGCAAGTGGTGTTGCTTATAAAAAAGGCTTATTTCCTTGGGCAGCCAGTGGGCGTGCCATTGCTAATGGCCGTGATGAAGGGTTTACTAAACTTTTATTTGCTAAAGATACAGGGTTTATTGTCGGTGGTGGCATTGTCGGCACACATGCAGGCGATATGATTGGTGAAGTTGCTTTAGCCATTGAAATGAATGCCACCAGTGTTGATATTGGCAAAACTATTCATCCGCACCCGACTTTGGGTGAAAGTATTGGTTTAGCTGCTGAAGCGGCCGATGGGCATTGCACTGATTTGCCACCCGTGAAAAAATAAATTAACACCTATGTCGCTATTTTCCGCCCTAAGTACCGCCAAATCTGAAGAAGATGTCAAAGATGCTTATATTAAAGCTTTGGGCTTAAAAACCTATAGCAAAAATTTAATTGACATTCAGACCCAAGAAATTTGGTTTGAAGCCAAAGATGGCTATAAAAACAGTAGCTATCAAATGTTTACGCAATTATTGCATTATGTGCAGCAAGCGTTTGATAAAGGCGAAGACGTGCCGCCGTTTTTATGTGTGATAGACACCAAAAAAGCGGCGATTATGAAAACCGCTGACGCTTTGCCGTTGATTAGCAATAAAAAGCAGCCGATTAAATGGGGCAAAAATGCCAGCGGTTATACGCAAGAAGCGTTGGATGTAGTCAGTGCTTATATTGGGACGTATTTAATCAGTTTTAAAATCGAAACGCACGAAGATGAGTTCATACAAACGATTAAAAATGCCATTAAAACGGGCGATATTATTCGTACTGCGATTACGCCAAACAACCTTAAACAAGTGTTTGATAAATGGATTGCG
>JBDLSY010000024.1:0-2715 GCA_039805985.1 Pseudomonadota bacterium
CACGGGCCTCGATAATTTATCATTTTTCTTCAAACCTTCGGGCAAAGTAACACCGTATGCGTGTCGTTGTCCTTGTTCATATAAAGTCCATAAAGAAGTACTCGTTGAACCTGTAATATACCCGCGCACAACCACTTCAATTGGCACAGTTTTTGCTTGACGAACACACATTACATTGGGATGAGGCAACGTTACAAAATGATTAGGTACAATTTCATTTAATTGTTCAAACCACCAAGCTGACAAACGGTTGAGCATAGCACCTTTACCAGGCACTAAACCAATCACTCGGTCAAATGCGGATATTCTATCAGTGGTAACAATAGCACGGTACAAAGATTGATTGCCTAAAGTATAAGAGTCACGCACCTTACCTGCAATAGGCGAACCCACTGTTGCGATTTCCCCTATTTGGTTTAGTACTGTTATCACAACAGGTTTAAATATGTTCACGCCTAAGGTCATATAGTACAGGTCCTATATTTTATAAAAAATGTTATATAAAAATGTTGTGTAAGAATGTTATAAAAAGTATTATAAAATCAATATTGTAGTCTACCGCTATTTAAACGCATTAAAAAACTAAGGCGAAGTAAACTGTAAACTAGAAACAAATGTATTCGCTATATCAAGCGGTAAATCCTCTGTTTGACCTATTGTTAATACCTGATAAGCTGCGTTTTTTGTCCATATAAAACGAGCTACCGCAACATAAGGCTTGTTTTTAATAAAAAAAGGGGCATAATTGACTTCAAATGAACCCAATGTATTGGGTATTTTTAGCGTCTTACGCGAAGCAAATGAGCTAATTTTGCTAGAAAAGCTATCTGACAAAGATTCAGCAATTGCCCGAGCAAGCGATTCATTTGCGGCAGAAATATGCCCTAGTGCCCATTGTGCAGTGTCTTTTTGGACAGCGATTACAGTTAATACTCCTTGTTGACCTACTATTTTTAAGGTTTTTTGAGCGTTAATCGGCACACCTGGAAACAGAATATTATAGCGGTCTCCATGAGTCAAAAAGTGTGTTGTACGCCAATTAAAAACCGGTGAACAACCAAACTGAAACACACATAAACACACTAAAATAATTCGAAACAGCATTTTAAAAACAGTTAACTTTATTTTAAGCAAAGTAAAAATCATCTGTGATTAATTGTTAATATTACTAGTTACTGGTTACTGGTTATTAATTGAGGTATTTTTTGATTCAGATTTTTTTATAGCTTGTTTAACTGTTGCCGTTGCAGTGGCAACCGTATTCATTAAGCTATTTTTTTTACGGGTTATTTGAATTAAATACTCTAAAGTATTAAAAAATCCTGCTTCACTCCTTGCAATACTAGGTGAGGTTATATACTGACCATCAATACCAAAGTGTGGAACACCGTCTACTTTGTAAGCGGCTTGTAATTGTGCAGCAGAAGCTTGTTTACGCGCCATTGTGAAACGGTCATCAAATGTAGCGGTAAATTTTTTCATATCTAAGTTACGTGATTGAGCCCACGCTAACACTTCTTCGCGAGTCGTCATTTTTTTATTTTTAGCATGAATTTCCGTAAATACTGAAGCATTTTGCGTCGCATTTAACCCCAAAGCCTCTAAAGTCAAAAACAAGCGTTGATGTATATCTGTACGCTCACCAAAACTAACATGTACGCGTTTAAACGATACATCAGCAGGCATTTTTTTCAACCATACTTCTAAAGCAGGGTCTAAAGCGTTGCAGTGTGCACAACCAAACCAAAAAAACTCAATCACTTCAATTTTCTTACCCGCTGACGTAGTCGCAACACGGGTTTCTAGTTTACGGTATTGTCCTTCTGGGGGCGGTGAAGTCTGTGCTGAAACATTATTAACAATTAGCAATGTAGCTAAAAGAAGGCTAGCCATACTTATGCTAAAACCCATAAAAGAACGTCTTTTTAAATTAGTCATAATAAATAGGTAAAGGTAAATAGATAAGATAAAATAAATAAGAAAAATAAATAAGATTTGAAAAAAAAATTAAAGAATAAAATAAATAAAAAAGCAGTCTTGTATTCTTTACTTCATTTAATTATAAATTAACACTCAAACTATTGAGCTTTGACAAGTTGAGCTTCCATACCATTTGCTTTAATCGTATTACGTAACCTTTCGGCATCAGCCGGCTGCAAAGCTTTAGTTCGTACACGGTATAAAGTCGTACCCTCTCCTTCACGCGATAAAATATTTAAAGCAATCCCTTGATTTTCAGCTTTACTTTGTACTGATTTAGCATCCTCAACACTAGTATAAGCACCGACTTGTACAAAATAACGCTCACCTTTATTGGTAGTAGAGTCCATATTATTTGCCTGAGAGGGTGTTATTTTCTCGCGTTTTTTTTCTTCATTAATATCTGATTCTTTATTATTTGATTTACGTACAGTCGTTTCTGGAGTCACAAGGGAAGCGATTTTATCAATACCGTCTTGGTCAACCACTGATTCAGATGAAGTATTTTTAGTAGCTTTCTCTTCATCAACGTCCGTTTCTGATGATCTAACATAAGTGGCTGTATAGGATTTTTTTTTGGTTAAATCTTCTTTGGCAGATTTTGCAGTTTTATTCTCTCTATTTTCTCTATTTTCTCTTTTGATTTTAACTTTATTTTTTATATCTTGCTGTTCTTGTTCACTTTCTTCAGTTAATTGAAGTGCAGGATCTACAATTTCTGATTTAAAGGGCTTA
>JBDLSY010000025.1:0-5668 GCA_039805985.1 Pseudomonadota bacterium
CGGGCTTGACGCTCAATATCAAGCGAAGATCCATTAGCTAAAATAATATTTTGCATCGCTTCAGTAATAGGCATCACTTGATAAATGCCTACTCGGCCTTTATAGCCTGTGCCGCCGCACACTTCACACCCTACGGATACATAAGGAATCCATGAACCATCAAGGTCACTGTCTTTAAACCCTGCCGTTTTCAATATTTCAGGCGAAAAATTAGCCGCTTTTTTACAAGAACATAAACGTCTCGCTAAACGTTGTCCTGTGATTAAAATAATAGACGACGCAATATTAAACGCAAGAACACCCATGTTAAGCAAACGGGTTAGTGTTGCAGGGGCATCATTGGTATGCAATGTAGAAAATACTAAATGCCCTGTTTGGGCGGCTTTAATAGCAATATCGGCGGTTTCTAAATCACGAATTTCACCCACCATAATGACATCAGGATCTTGTCGTAAAAACGCTCTAAGTGTTACCGGAAACGTTAAGCCTGCTTTGTCATTAATATTGACTTGGTTAATGCCCGGTAAATTAATTTCTGCGGGATCTTCTGCAGTTGAAATATTAACCCCTGGACGGTTCAAAATATTAAGACACGAATATAAGGAAACCGTTTTACCACTGCCTGTAGGCCCTGTTACCAAAATCATACCGTAAGGACGGCCCACAGCATTCAATAACTTTGCTTTTTGTTCAGGGTCATACCCTAAAGCATCAATACCAATTTGTACTTGTGATGAATCTAAAATCCGCATGACAATTTTTTCACCAAACAAAGTAGGTAAACTACTGACGCGAAAGTCAATCATTTTGCCGTTGTTCATTTTCATTTTCATACGGCCATCTTGCGGAACGCGTTTTTCAGAAATATCAATTTTTGAAATGATTTTTAAACGTGCCGCAATTCGCTCTTTCATATTGGCTGGAGGCGTAGTAATTTCTGACAATACTCCGTCAATACGGTATCTAATTCGATAGGTTTTTTCATAAGGTTCAAAGTGTAAATCTGAAGCCCCTCTACTATAGGCATCTAGTAGAATACTTTGCAAAAATTTTACAACAGGGGCATCATCAACATCACTGGTATCAAACGACAATAGATTGTCCCCTTCATTAGACTGGGCAGTATCATCTTGTAATTCAAATAACTCATTATCGGTATTCACTTTGTCTAAATCGGAGGCTTTATTCAGCCACGCCAACAGTTTATTGTGTTCTACAATTACGGGCTCAATAACGCATTGAGTAATAAACTGCAATTGATTAATCACCACTAAATTAGTTGGGTCTGACATGGCAATATACATTTGCGTACCACGTTTTTTTAAAGGTACCATTTTTAATGCAATAATCGCTTTGATATCTACATCATCTATTAAAAGGTGTGTTTTTTTAAGTGCAGACAGATCTAAAAAAGAATGTGAAAACGCTTCAGCACAAAAACGGGCTACTGCGGCGGCATCAATATTAGGAATGTTTTCTAAAAGTAAGGCTTCAATTGACGCAATTTTTTGTGTAGCTACACGGTCTATCACTGATTTAGCGGTCGCACTAGAAATCCATTCATGTTGTTTTAAAGCTCTAATTAAACCTGTTGAATTGTCGTCAATATTTTTATTTAAAGAAAAATCTAAATTATTTGTTAAATCATTCATGGTGTAACCTAGTTTAATACGTCATTAAGTGATTGATGATTAATATAAATAGTGTGCTTAATTGTTTTAATTTAATGTTTTAATTTAACTGTTTTACTTGAACTATATTTACTTAAATATGCCGATTCACTGCTTGTTGTGCCAATTCCCGCAAAGCATTGATTGCTTCAGTATGTCCCAAATATTCTAAACTTTTTAAGGCATCTAATGCTTCATTAACTAGTGCTTGTGCTACAGTTATAGACTGTTGTATAGCGTTTACTGATTTTATTATGGCGATAACTTCATTTAAATTTGAGGCTAATTTTGAATTATTATTTAAATTATCACCTAAATTATCGTTTCGAATAGCCTTAATAGTTGTGATAATGAGTTCACGTTGAACCTCATTGCCGTATTGCATTGCATAAATTAATGGCAAAGTTACTTTGCCTTCACGCAAGTCATCACCTAAATTTTTACCTAAAATAACCGCATCGCCTTGATAATCAAGTACATCATCAATAATCTGAAATGCAGAACCAATTTTACGACCATATATAGCTAGTGCGGCTTGTGCATGGGTATCATTAATAAGTACTGCTGGCAAACACGCAGCAGCTTCAAATAGTTTAGCCGTTTTATATTCAATCACTTGCAAATACTGTGCTTCTGTTAAATGAACATCACCGATATACATCAGTTGTAACACTTCACCTTCAGCAATCACATTGGTCGTATCGGCTAATATAGCCATAACATTAGGACGGTCAAGCCTTACCATCATTTGAAAAGCGCGCGAATACAAAAAATCGCCTACCAGTACGCTGGCTGCATTGCCAAATAAAGTGTTTGCTGTTTGTTTACCACGCCGTTGGCTACTGTCATCGACTACATCATCATGTAACAATGTAGCCGTATGAATAAATTCTACAATAGTAGCGAGTTCAGTAATGCGTGGGTCATCGCGTAAACCCAAAGCATCGGCAGCCAGTATTAATAGTGCGGGACGCATACGTTTGCCACCCGCTTGCACAATATAGCTGGCAACTTGCTGTACTAAAACAACGTCTGAATATAATTGACGATTAATACAAGTGTCTAATCGTACAAAATCGGGTGTTAAATGGCGTGCTAGGTTCATAGATTATGATTGTAAGCCACTGTAAGCACATACAATATTAGATTGTATAAAAAACGTATAAAAAACTATAAAAATTATAAAAATTATAATTTTGCTATATTGCTCTGTTCCCTACTATTTTATTTTTACATTACTACGTTATTACTGCATTATTACTACATTATTACTACATTATTTTTTTATTGCCTACTCTATTGCCTACTTTTATGTATTCTAATCATTTTCAGAGTTTAATCAAAGAAGCACACCGTGTGCGTGCTTCTAAACCGTTAATAAGCAAGCGTGAATGGCATACTCGTTATTTGAGTTTAGATTTATCGCGTCAATGGTTAGATACAGCAGCCGAAACCGCTTTGGTCAATCATGCAAAAATGACCGCCTTTGACACTTGGCGGTATGCTTTATCAGCAGGCAATATAGTCAATATCACTGAACAACAAGCTGCGACACACATGCACTGTCGTTCGGCTTTGGCTTCTACCATTAACGTTCATATTAACACTAGAGAGTTACTGTCATATCAACAGTATGCACAACAATTTTTACAATTCGCTAAACAATTTCGTGCAGGGCAATTAGTTGGGGCAACGGGAAAAATATTAACGCATTATGTACATATCGGCATTGGTGGGTCTGATTTAGGTCCGCGTTGTGTATTGCAAGCATTAGATGGGTTACCCAACATAGATACTACGCAACATGTAAGCTTTGTTAGCAATTTAGACCCCGATGATTTTGCCAAAGTAGTTCGTCATTTAAACCCTGAAACGACATTGTTCGGTGTGGCTAGTAAAAGTTTTAATACTTTAGAAACACAGGCCAATGCTAAACTGGCTCAAGCGTGGTTAAAAAATGGTTTAAACTCTATTGGAGACACTAATAAAATAAAAGAAATAAAAGAAATAAAAGAAATAAAAACAATAGAAACAATAGAAACAATAGAAACAATAAAATCAAAAATTATTGATGATAAAGATATTAGTGTGCATTTTTGTGCAATGACAGCATCACCCGATAAAGCCATTGCGTTTTTAGGATTCACTGCCGAAGAAGCAGAGTTACGTATTTTGCCAATGCACACTACCGTAGGTGGGCGTTATTCATTGTGGAGTTCAATTGGTTTGCCGATTGCGATTGCGTTTGGACGTGATGTATTTGTTCAACTGTGCGAAGGGGCAGCAGAAATAGACGCTCATTTTTTAAATAAGCCTTTTACTGAAAATTTACCTGCTCAATTAGGGGCGATACAAGTCTGGAATGCAACTGCACTCAATTTACGCTGCCAACCCACGATTGCATATAGCCAACGCTTAGGCTTGCTGCCTATATATTTACAACAATTAGATATGGAATCTAATGGTAAATCAACAGGCCGTGATGGTGTACAACTCACTTACCCAACCAGTCCTAGTCTATTGGCTGGCGTAGGGACACCAGCACAACACGCATTTTTTCAGTGGTTTCATCAAGGGCATGATGACACTGCTAGTGTTTTTATTGCGACTAATGCCAAGCACCACGAAGAAAATAGTTTAGCGAAAACGTATGCTGATGATGTCGTTCGTTGTTTATATGCCCAAGCTGATGTGCTGTGGCAGGGCGGATATATTCAAAATGACAAAGCTTTTGGAATGCACGGTGTTTACCCCGGAGGCAGACCCGTAAGTATTTTAACGTTAAAAGAGATAACGCCTCGTGCAATAGGGGCTTTAATGGCTACCTTTGAACATGCGGTATATACTGCCGCAGTTTTATGGGGTATCAATCCGTTTGACCAGTGGGGCGTTGAGTTGGGTAAGCAATTATATGCACAAGCAAAACAAAATTAAATTTATTAAGTTTTTATTGATATGAATACTTTGAATGTGCTGTCTGTTAGCGATTTAAATACTAACGTTGCTGAATTATTAGAAACACACTTGCCAATGCTACACGTGTGTGGTGAAGTACAAGGTATTAAACGCTATGCCAGTGGCCATGTCTATTTTGTACTTAAAGACAGTCAAGCCAGCGTTCATTGTGTGTTATTTAAAATGCACGCACAACTGTGTGAGCGGCTTCCCCGTGAAGGTGAGTTAATTGAAGTGTATGCTAAAGTGACTGTATACGAGCCACGCGGTGATTATCAGCTAAGAATCGAGAGCTGGAAAACCGCTGGTCAAGGTATTTTGTATGAACTTTTTTTACAAAAAAAACAATTACTTGAACGTGAAGGTTTATTAAATCAAATACGAAAACGCCCTTTGCCAAATTATGTACGCCGTGTAGGTATTGTCACTTCATTACAATCAGCGGTTTTGCGTGATGTAGCCGTCAGTTTGAGCCGTCGTGCACCTTATGTCCAATTGATTGTATACCCTAGTGCTGTACAAGGTATTTTAGCTGCTGCACAATTAACGGCGGCAGTTTTACTGGCAAGCCAGCGTGCTGAAGTTGATGTATTGTTGGTGTGTCGTGGTGGTGGCAGTATGGAAGATTTAAACGCTTTTAATGATGAAGGCTTAGCCAGAGCCATTGCGGCTTGTACAATACCTGTCATTAGTGGTGTCGGTCATGAAACAGACATTACTTTAGCGGACTATGTAGCTGATGTACGCGCACCAACGCCAACTGCGGCAGCAGAATTATGTGCCGTGTCTCAATCGGTATGTTTTGAGCGATTATTTGCATTGCAAGCTAAAATGCAACAGGCTGGCGAGACTTATTTAGCAAAGCATTATCAAACAGTAGATTATTTACAGCACCGTTTAAACTGTGTTAATCCAAAAAATAAATTAAGTGAACAAGTCAATCAACTCAACCATTTGAGAGTGCGATTACAACAGATTATTTTGCGGCAAATGACCCAGCATCAACACACTGTACACTGCCTGTCTACACATTTAAATGCTTT
>JBDLSY010000026.1:0-3796 GCA_039805985.1 Pseudomonadota bacterium
ATAAACAAATTTATAAAAGATGTAACAATTAAACCACTTGTACAACCAATAATACTGCCAAATAGGAGACTAAGTGGTCTATTAGTAAGAAATTCTGTTACTAAAGCAAACAATCCATAAATAATACCAGCTACAAAAGAGGGTAGCAGAACAAAAAATAATATTAATAATGGAGCAAATATTATTATGAATGATTTAGATGGATCTTTTATAACAAATACAATAGAAATTAATACAGTACAAACAAATACTTCAACTATAGCAAAACGCCAAGGAGTAAATAGCCAACGACAATTAACCTTGTGCCTAAGTTGCATATTAAAAAGCTAACGTTTGAAGTCAGCGCGTCGCCGTAGGCGATCCGCTGGAATGAAGGGTTAGCTCAATGATGCAACAAATTGCACCAATGAAGTTGCTACTGTTGACACTGCGGCTGCGGCACTAAGCCAATTAAAAAGTTTGGACTGCTTTACCACTTTTTCTTTTTCTACCTCAGTATTAGAAGACATACCTTGTAAAGTAGTAATTATTTCTTTTAAGAGTTCTTGTGGGGTATTGAGAGGAAGTCCAAGTTTTTGGAGGTCAATGGCTGAAAGGTAAATATCCATGGCTTTGCCGTTATTTATAAACTTTGTTCCTGATATCTGAATATCCACCAATGTCGGTGCCTTGATTCCTGTACCGTTATTTTCAAACTGGCAATTTTTAATGATGATGGGCATTTGTTACTCCTTGGGTTAATATTTGAAGTCAACGATGCGAACACCCCGCCTGTAGGTTGTTTATAAATCATGTCGTCGTCAACTTGGGATATAGCACGGCGTAATGCAAGATGGCTTAAATAGTATGAAGTGAGAACAGACAATGTGCTGAAGGCCCAAGACAGCCAAGCAGCCACAAGAAAAATCTGCGACACAATTGGTTGTGGCCCGATAACCTCTTTTATAAATACGAAGAAGATGCCCAGTGCGCCACCTGAAAGAGATAAAACTGTTTTATCGAAATCCTCTTGGGATTTTTGTTCAGCAGCGACGAGTAACTTACGATAGTCAGCTAAATGAGTAGTTTTTTGGTTTTCTTTAGGCATAAGATATCTTCTTCGGATTGATGTCTAACATGCAAAGACAGTCTCGTGGACTATTAGGTTTCTGTTTTATCATTACGAAGGCATACCAGATTTTTTACAGTCAGCTTTTTCAATTTGTTTCCATTTTTTATAATTTTCTTCGTCTTTTGCTTGCAAATAAGCTGCCGATACACTCATTGCTTGGACGCAAATTTCCATTTTATCGCCTTGCTGTTTGGTGAAGTTGTATTGCTCTTCAAAGTCTTGGGCGACTTTTGCCTTAATGCTATTCATTGAGCTATCATCGGCTTTAAGAATAAAGTCTGTAATTGGGTTAGTTTTTGGTTTATTTGATATTGGTTGAACAGCAGCAGGAGTTTCAACGATTGACACAGTTTTTTGTATATTATTTTCTTTTGAGCGAAGAACTATTGAAAAGAAAATAGCAAGCCATACAAACGATAAAATTTTTGCTAAGGTTGAATATCCTTTGCGTAGCGTAAACCAAGAAAATATTACTGGGATAAAAAATATGCCAATGCCAAGCAAAACCCCAAATTTTTTTTAGAGGTAGTGTTCGGTTTTCCGCAGTAAGGGCAAGAAGGGGCACTATCAAATATTTCTTTATTACAATCAGTACAGCAAATCATTGACATTTTATTCTCCAAATTAAAACGATAAAAAACCCATTATAAATGACCAAATATAAAAATATAACATTTCGTTCAAACTCCTTTAATCTTAATAATTTTAATAATCTTAGTATTATTAATACAATAAACATCTTTTTAACATTTAAATGACATAAACCTTATGAATCCAAACTTTACCCCCACCGACATTGAACGAAATATACAAGCAGCGTGGACTGCGGCTGATGTTTACCGCGTAACTGAAGATACCAATAAACCAAAATTTTATGCCTGTTCAATGTTGCCGTATCCAAGCGGTAAATTACACATGGGCCATGTGCGTAACTATACGATTAACGATATGATGACGCGGCAGTTACGTATGAAAGGCTTTAATGTTTTAATGCCTATGGGCTGGGACGCGTTTGGATTGCCTGCCGAAAACGCGGCTATGAAAAACGGCGTTTCGCCTGCACAATGGACGCATTCCAACATTGCCTACATGAAGCAACAAATGCAAGCCATGGGTTTAGCCGTGGATTGGTCGCGTGAAATTGCGACGTGTAACCCTGATTACTACCGCTGGAATCAATGGTTATTTTTAAAAATGCTGGAAAAAGGCATTGCTTACCGTAAAACCCAAGTCGTCAATTGGGACCCTGTGGATATGTGCGTGTTGGCGAATGAACAAGTGGTTGATGGCAAAGGTTGGCGATCCGGTGCTGCGGTTGAAAAACGAGAAATTCCAGGTTACTACTTAAACATTACGCAATATGCCCCAGAACTATTGGAACAAGTACAAACGGGTTTAGATGGTTGGCCAGAGCGGGTTAAATTAATGCAAGAAAATTGGATTGGCAAAAGCGAAGGCGTACGTTTTGCCTTTACCCATCAAATTACAGATTCAGACAATGGCTTAATACAAGGCGGTAAATTATATGTGTTTACCACACGTGCCGACACGATTATGGGCGTAACCTTCTGTGCAGTTGCCCCCGAACACCCACTGGCGACCTATGCCGCCGCATACGCCGACAATGCTGTAAATATTCAACAATTTATTACAAAATGTGCCGAGGGCGGCAGTACCGAAGCCGAATTAGCAACACAAGAAAAGCTAGGTATTAACACAGGCTTAATAGTCATTCACCCATTAACGGGCGAAGCGATTCCTGTCTGGATTGGTAACTATGTCTTGATGAGTTATGGTGATGGTGCAGTGATGGGTGTGCCAGCACATGACGAACGTGATTTTGCCTTTGCTAAAAAATATGGTCTAGCGATTAAACAAGTCATTGCACAAGGCAGCCACACTTTTAGCGATACTGGCTGGCAAGATTGGTATGCCAGTAAAGACGGGCAGTGCATCAATAGTGGTGAGTCCTTAGACGGCTTAAGTTTTAAAGCGGCCGTTAGTCAAATGGCACAACTAATGATTGCCAAAGGTTTAGGCGAATCTAAAACCACATGGCGTTTACGCGATTGGGGGGTATCACGCCAACGCTATTGGGGAACGCCAATCCCGATTATTCATTGCGATGAACATGGTGCCGTGCCTGTGCCTGAAAAAGATTTACCTGTGGTACTGCCCGATGATTGTCTGCCTGATGGCAGCGGCAACCCACTGCAACACCATGTTGGTTTTCATGCGGGCGTAACGTGTCCAATTTGCGGTAAAGCGGCTCGGCGTGAAACCGATACGATGGATACTTTTGTAGACAGTTCATGGTATTTTTTACGGTATTGTGACCCACACAATGCCGATGCAATGACTTCTTCAGCAACGCAATATTGGCTGCAAGGCGGTATGGATCAATACATTGGCGGGATTGAACACGCTATTTTACATTTACTCTATGCTCGTTTTTGGACAAAAGTTATGCGTGATTTAGGTTTATTTGGTAATGCCAGCGTTGATGAACCGTTCAAAAAACTGTTGTGTCAAGGCATGGTCTTAAACCACGTGTATAGCCGCAAAACCGCCAAAGGCGGCATTGAATATTTTTGGCCGCACGATGTAAATAATACTTTTGGGACAGATGGGCGAGTGAATGGTGCGACTTTAAAAGCAGATGGCAGCACGGTTGATTACGGCGGC
>JBDLSY010000027.1:0-10586 GCA_039805985.1 Pseudomonadota bacterium
AGTATTATCAGTATTATTAGTATTATTTTCAGTATTATTTAATGATGGTGTACTGTATTCATGCCATGCAAAAATACTGTGTGCTTTTGCAAATGCATAAGGCAATAAAGGTTGAACGGTACTCATGGTTTATTGGATATATTGGACTTAGGCACAGTAAATGTACGCGTATTCGAGGTGGTTTTGAGTACACTGGCTGGGCTTAGTGATAAACTAGGTTGCATCATTATCGCAGTTGCAGGTGTCCAACTAGGCAATAAAGGTCCGCCTGTTACGGGCAGTAAACGGTTATATTGTGGTTGAGCCGCTTCTTGCAGTACCCTTAAACCTTCATAACGCTCTTGAGTGAGTAAATCACTGCTTTTAGCATCACTAATAATCACAGGACGTAAAAAAATCATTAAATTGGTTTTAATGCGTTTACGGCTTTCTGATTTAAATAAGTGACCAACCCACGGTAAATTACCCAATACAGGGACTTTATCAACGCCATCACTGTAGCTGTCTTCAATTAAACCACCAATAACCACCACTTGACCACTTTCTACTAAAACATTGGTTTCTAACGAACGTTTACTGGTAATAATACCTGCTGCTAAGGTTTTATCCTTAACGGCACTAATTTCTTGATAAATAGCCAGTTTAACCGTACCACTTTCACTGACTTGTGGACGTACTTTCAAAGTTAAACCCACGTCTTTTCGCTCAATGGTTTGAAAAGGATTCGTAGTACTGCTACCACTACCACTTTGTGAATAGCTTCCTGTAATAAAAGGAACATTTTGTCCAATAATGACTTTGGCCTCCTCATTGTCTAATGTAGTGACGTTGGGTGTTGATAAAATATTGGCTTGTGCTTCATTTTCTAAAGCTTGTGCTAAAAAACCTAAATTTAAAAATTTCTCGCCTAATACTTTTGAAATACCATTCGTCACTCCCAAAACAAATCCTGCACCTGCTAAAGCATTGACGTCTTTTGCAGCATCTTGAATATTGACACCATTATTACTAGTTCCAAAACTAGTACCACTGAATGCGGCGCTACCTGATGCTGCTTTAGACAAACCATTTAACCATTGCACACCAAATTGTGCTGCTTTTTCGCTACTCACTTCAACAATTAAACTCTCAATATATACTTGAGCGCGTCTGACATCTAGCTGTTCAATGATGCCACGTAAATTTTGATAGACCAATTCAGGGGCAGTAATAATCAAAGTATTGGTGGTTGCATCAGCTTGTACGATACCGCGTTCGGCTGCAGGGCTATTTGAAGCAGGCGTTGTAGTTGTATCAGCAGCGGCACTGGTTTCGCCGTTCATGACTGCGCGTAATGTAGCGGCTAATTTAGTCGCGTTTGCATTTTTTAAGTGAACAATATTAACGTTATTGTTACCATTTTTACTGCTGGGCACATCTAACTTAGCAATGAGTTGCTTGGTTTGTTCTAAAGCTAAATAACTACCAGCTTTAATAATTAAACTATTGCTACGAACTTCGGCTAATGTACTGGTACGCGGTATGATTTGACCTATATTATTGGCAGCCCCCGTCGCATCTTGCAGGCGTTGTAACAAGCCAGCAATATCTACCGCACTGGCATGTTGTAGCGTGATAATTTCTGTAGGCGGTGCCAGCGGCTTGTCAATTTCATTTAATAATTTAGCGATACGTTGTAAATTTTCTGCGTAGTCGGTAATGACTAGAGCATTGCTACCTTGCACTGCACTGGCGATATTGTTAGGTGCAATTAAAGGCCGTACAATAGCCAATGCTGTTTGGGCACTTTCGTGTTGTAATTTAAAAATTTGAGTTAATAATTCATCACCACGTTTATTAATAGTAGAACCAGAATTAACACTGCCACCTTGTAGTTTACCGTCAGCTTCAGGAACTACGCGTAAAGTAGTCCCCATATCTATCGCACTGTAACCTGATAAACGCAATTGTGTCAGCATTTGTTGGTAAGCTTGTTCGCGTGTTATCGGTGTATCGCTTTGTACATTAAGCGTTCCTTTTATGCGGGGGTCAATGACTGCTGTTTTACCCACTAATTCAGTAATAGTACGCACAACGGCTTCTAATTCGGCATTCGCAAAACTCAAAGTAACTTTATTATTTCCCGAGCGAGTAACAAAAGAGTTATTACTTACTATTGGGTCAACTTGTGCGTAACTTGGTGTAGTCAATAAGCAGTTACTAGCAAATAAGCTAATAATGAGTAAAGTAATTACTTTCATATTCATAGAAGATAGCTTGCACTGTTTGAAGTGAGGGGCGTTTAAATTTTTCAAGAAAATAGTGTTTAATCGATTCATTTAAACATTGTAGCAATAGATTAATAGCCTAATAAAGTAATAAATTAAATTAATTTGCAGTTTATCAAAAAATACAATTATAATAATGAATTAGTTGGTATTGTTTATTTTTAAGCAAAGCCGAGATGGCGGAATTGGTAGACGCGCGGGACTCAAAATCCCGTTCCGAAAGGAGTGTGGGTTCGATTCCCACTCTCGGCACCACCAACAATCAGACTAAAATGGGCGGTTAGTTCAGCTGGTTAGAATACTTGGTCGACATCCAAGGGGTCGCAGATTCGAATTCTGCACCGCCCACCAGTTTTAAAAAATTATAGCCAATAAAGTTCAACTAATTAAATCTACTTAATTAGCTCAATAGATGGGATTCAATGTTTTTTTATAAACAACAGGTGTACTGTACACGCCGTACGTAAGCAAATACGTATATCAAAACCTACTCAATTATCACAAAAATAAAAAATAATACACCTTAGCACTAAAACCATATCATGTAACGGTAATATATTAATTTTTTAGATTTGATGTCACTTGTAATGTCACATCAACTAATTTTTTTAATGGAATATATTATGTATTTAGTTTGGTTAGGTGTAATGCTCGTGTTGTGTAAATGGTTTGAGATTCTCTTCTTTAAAGATTTAAGCTGGTGGTGGGTAATAGCCCCGCTGGTATTGGCGTTTATTTACTTTGAGGTATTAGAACCGATGTTTGGTTGGGACAAAAAACAGGCTTATGACAAAGCAGACGAATACAAACGAAAACGTATTCAACAACAATTAAAAAATCAAAATAGTACTAAAAAATAAATATGCCCATCTTAAGCCCCTAAAATTTAGGGGGCAAGACGTTCTAAATGCCAACGAATCTTATCGTGTCCAAGACGATACCGTAGGCGGTCATGCAATCGATTAGGGCGTCCTTGCCAAAACTCTACTACTTCTGGACATAAACAATAGCCGCCCCAATGTGGCGGTCTTTTTGGTGCTTCACCGGTTTGCTGAATGCGGGCGTTTAATTGTGCTGCATAAGCCTCTAAAACAGAACGGTCAGTAATGACTTGGCTTTGAGGACTTGACCATGCCCCTATACGGCTGCCTAACGGCCGACTTTCAAAATAGGCATCACTGTCTGTGGCACTCAACTGCTCTACACGCCCTTCAAAACGCACTTGTCGCTCAAGCGATACCCAATGAAACTGTAAGCTGGCATAAGGGTGTGCTGCTAATTCTTTACCTTTTCTACTGTCATAATTAGTAAACCATGTTAATCCAGTTTCACTGATACCTTTAACCAACACAATCCGTGAGCTAGGTCGCCATATACCCTGTTCATCTTGACCTACCGTTGCTAAGGTCATTGCGTTTGGTTCGGGTGTTTCAGCGGTGATAGCGTGGTTAAACCAACGTATAAACTGCTCAATAGGGCTACTGGCTACTTGCGTTTCTAGCAACTCACCGTATTCATAACTAATACGTAAGTCAGCTAAATGTTCAACAGTAGTTGATGTTGTTGATAGGCAATTGGCTTTTTTTTGCAGCATAAAAGTATTAAATAAAAGTATTAAATAAAAACATTAAATAAAAAAATTAAATAAAAATATTATTTTCCACTTGGGCTGCGAAAGTATTTAAAAAATTCGCTAGACGAATCAAGGACTAATAGGTCTTGTTTACTGCTAAGAATCGCGCGGTAAGCTTCTAGACTACGGTAAAAGTTATAAAATTCAGTGTTATTGCCTACGGTATCAGCATACACAGCACTGGCAGCGGCATCACCTTCGCCTTTAATGGCTTGAGAGGTCTGATACGCTTCAGCAGTAATTTTATCACTCTCACCCTTGGCTTGAAGGCGAATAGTTTCGCTAGCCGTCTCGCCCTGAATGTATTGTTGTTTAACAGCATTGCTCTGTTCACTTTTCATACGCTCAAAAACACTGTCCATAATTTCAGGCACAAAATCAATATATTTGAGTCGTACATCAACGACTTCTAGTCCAATATCAATTAATTTAGCATAAATAACTCGGCGAATATTAGTACTAATTGCGTCACGGTCATCAGCCATAATGGCTTTAAAATTGCGTTGTGACAATACAGGATTCATAGCATCGCGTACTGTTGTGGCTATCAATTGCTCGGCATCAGCCGTATTGCCTTTAAAACGTAAGTAAAATATTTTTGGATTAAAAATACGCCATTGAACAAAACTGCCAATCACAATACTCTTTTGGTCTAAAGTCTTAATTGTAATATCGTTAGGTATACTAAATGTTTGGATACGGCGGTCAATTTTAGTGACTGATGCCAACGGAGTCGGTAATTTAAAATGCAAGCCCGTTTTTTGAGTCATCTCTATTAGTTCGCCCATAGAAAACACTAGTGCAGTTTGTCCTTGATAAACATTAAAACTAGACAAGTATACTATAAAAACCAGTATGCTTAGTACAAGCAATGGCATCTTAGTGCTGAACCCGTTAGAGTTTTTTGAGGTTTTAATTAAATTTTGCAGTGATTTTAAATTAAACATAGTGTAAATAATAACTTTAAAATTAATAACTTTAAAAATATAAAAATATAAAAATATAAAAAACTTTAAGTAAATTTTTTAGCGAAACTCTTTAGCATCTCTATCCCGATTGGCTTGTGATGAATCACTGGCTGATGAAAGTGATTTAGACATGTCAGAAGAGACGAGTGTATCTTTTGTAGGTAATACATTAGGTGGTGACATAGCCGTTGATACCGATGGTTTATCTAAAGATAGTTTATCTAAAGATAGTTTATCTAAAGGCAAGTGAAAAGTATTATTATTTTTAGTATCTATCATGATTTTATTAGTAGATTGAAGCACAGACTGCATGGTATCTAAATATAAACGTTGACGGGTTAATTCTGGATACTTAACATACTCTGCTTGAATGGGCTTAAAACGGGCGACATCACCTTCAGCTATTTTTACAATAGATTGCTTATAATTTTTAGCTTCTAGTATCACTTGACTGGCTTTTACTTTGGCTCGCAATAAAGATTCATTGGCTACTGCTTGATTATCACTAATAACGCGGTCTTTATTTTGTGCCGCTTGTACCACTTCATCAAAAGCTGCTTGTAATGGCTCTGGTGGACGAACGGTTTGAATACTAACATTGCTGATATAAATACCTGTACCAAGATAGGGGGCGTTGATATCATCAGTTTTTTTAACTGTGTAACGGTCTAATTGTTGTTGTAAACGTGCTTGTACTGCTTGAGTAATTGAAGTGCGGTCTTTGCTAAAGATGCTATCAATGGTATGCCGACTGATTTCTTCACGCATAGCACTGTCAGCCAATAAGGCAATTAAATTATCTGCGCGCCGATTGATAGTGGCATAAGAAGATACTTTCGGAGTCATGTACGTAAATGCGTAAGCCAATACGGCCTTATCTTTTAGGCGATACTGTACTTCAAACTGTATATTTAATAAACTTTCATCTGCCGTTAACATTAAATTGTGTTTATTTTGTTTATTAGTGCTGATATTAGTACTGGCATTGGTGTTGGTTGATTTTAATTGAGAACCTATATTAATTTGTCGTACCCCCGCAACATCAATCACAGTATCGGCTTGAATCGGATAGGGTAAATGCCAACCTAAACCTGGCATACGCGTTTCAATCGGTTCACCAAATTGGGTAATCACGGCAACGTGTCCTTCAGGAACACCATAAAATCCAGTGGCAATCCAAATGGATACCATCAATGCCAACACCATACGGTTTAAGTGAATAGACTTAAAGTGAGGCACTTTAGATAAAATAGACGTATTAATATTATCAGTTGATGAAGCTTGTGCAGACTGAATGAATACAGCCGTTGATGGATTTTGCTTACTGTGGTGTATTTTTGGTGGAGCTAAAGCGGCTGAATTGATACGCGATGACGGCTTAGAAGTGGTTTTTTTGCCTAACAAACTATTAATTTTTTTAACCAGTTCGCGCCATACTGTTTCTAAGTCGGGTGGCTCATTGGCAGGCGATTTTGGTGAATTACTATCAGGTTTTGATGTTTTTGGTTCACTAGATTGAGGTGAGGCATCATTTTTATGCGTCATTGTCCCAAAATTAAACTGCGTTAAATTAAATTGGGTGGTATGTAGATTCATGGTCATGGTAATAAAATTAGATAACTATTCATGGTCTAAATTAATTTTAGCCTCAATGTTAGCATTATTATTGTTATTATTATTGGTAATATCACTATTGTTAATATTATTATTGTTAATATTATTATTGTTATTTGCTACAGTATCAATATAACAAATAGATTCATTGTTATGTGATTGTGTGCTGTAAACCGCCGTCAAAGCGTACACCGTGCTTGGCTAGATGATTTACGCTTGCCAACGGGTTCAATCTTGGTCATAAACCTCGCTTATCTTGACTTTACAAGACTTTATGCATGGGTTGGCAAAAGCTGTATTTGAGTAAATATCCTTACAAGCCTTGGTGGATTCGGCAGTCTTAAACTACAAAGTAAGTGAAATAAGCACACAGAAAAACAGGTTCTGATTTAGGGGTAAAATTTAGCGGACACTAATGATGTCCATTCAAAAAAACCCCAACTCAAAGGAAATGATCATGAAAATTCCCTTATTCAAACCCACTGCTAGTGATATTGTTAGCCATGAAGCAGTGTCATCGAACACAGTCATTGACGCGAGTGACACACTCAGTTTTAAACACATACCAGCAACAGCTACTTCAAGCAAAGTTGACAGCACAAGTCGGCGTAAGCTGCTCACAAGCGGCGCAGGTCTTGCCGCTTCAGTCGCCTTGCCCTTAGGCATAGGTGGTCTAGGTCTGGCTTTGCCTAGAGAAGCGACAGCTGCCACAATTGCTGGCACAGCTGCTGGCATGCGGATATTATGGCAAGATGATTGGAGTGATGTACTTGAAAATGGCATGGCAAGAAAAGTTAGACGTCGCGCGATTGCTTTTAAAAACAATACGTTTTTTTCAGGCATTTTTGAACAAGTAATCATTAAAGGCATTCTATTCACAACATACCAGAATAATTTTGAGGTTCTTACCAGCGCTAACATGGCTTTTTATCCTCCAGACAAACAATGGCGTGTGACCTTCTACCAAAAACGTAAGGTAACATTCACATGTAAAAGAGACCGCTTACTCAATCCTGATACTTGCAATGAACTTTGGTCAAAAAAAGACAACGATTATCAGCATCGTTCACTGACT
The DNA here is from genome assembly GCA_039805985.1 of Pseudomonadota bacterium. Taxonomy (GTDB): domain Bacteria; phylum Pseudomonadota; class Gammaproteobacteria; order Burkholderiales; family Burkholderiaceae_C; genus JBDLSY01. The sequence continues at coordinate 7,558 of JBDLSY010000027.1, forward strand.
CAGCCAGGTGACACAACACCAGCTACGCCAGCAGAAATCAATAAACGACGAGAACGGGGGATTCTACAGTCGTTTTATAAGTGGTTAACTATTTGTTTACGAAATGATTCAGTTCTTTATAATAGAGTGACTAATTACGTACAGGCTGGCGAAGCGAACGATGTTGCTAACCATAGACCTGAGCGTAGTATCGAAGACATATTGGCTGAAAGGTTTAATGTGAATTTTCGAGTTGCTACCACTGTTAGTAATGAGCCACCTTCGTTTTTTAGTGCGACAATTACCGACAGAGATCGCCCTTCAGACCCTCCATTTTATCTAGACATGGTTCGTCAGATTCGCCCTGGTTCTAGTGTATCTAGATTCGTTTATATGAGTCTTGTGACTCAAAGAATCAATGGAAGAGTGGTGATGCCAGAAGGAATTGAGCTGTCAGAAATACGCCCAAATGATTTCACGAACCCACCAACTGCGGGCATTGAAGCGACGGAAAATCGCTACAACAACGATGCAAGGGAAGCGATCAATAGGATACCTGACATCGAGGTAAGAGCCGCATTTTTTAATACTATGACTGAGGCACAGCGTCAGGGTTTAAGTTCACTGACCTCGTTTAGTCTTGCGCCCGTCGTTTTAGCCGCCATGTCCATGGCCCCAGCCAACTTTCCTGCTGACCGCAGTGTTGCACATATTGGTTTGGTCACTAGTATCATGACGACGAGTTTTTTACAGTATTTGGTAAACTCGAGCATCGAGGTATACAACTACTTTCGTGGCGAATACGACAGATTTAATATAGATTCCTCTAACGGATGGACTTGGGTGACTACTTTTTATGATGATGATGATGCAGATGATCGTCGACTCATAGGCTACACACACGATAGAAAGCATACAATCTCACAAAAACGGATGGTTAAAACCGATTTTGGGGTGCATATTTCAGCCACATATCTTATTAATGGTACATGGCAAAATACACCCGCTTCAGCCGTAGGTCCAGAACTGCGGGTTCGTTTTTATGAAAAGCAAGGTTCTGTCACAGTGTTCAATTCAGAGCATGAGTTTGATCTGACGGTTGTAAAGAGTCCAGTGACTCGATTGGTGAGCAGTCAAAAGAATAGCTACATAGATGTGTACTCGACATCTAACGCAACAACAGCAGTCATACATGCGAGCCTTCTTTAAAATCGATCACTTGCAGATAGCCTAAATTCCCGCGTAAGCGGGGATGACGACTTAAAAGAAGTACCCATAAACATTCTATGCCTAGTATTTATGCGTCTGTTTCTGCTGCTTCAAACGCTAGTCCAAACTCAAATTCAAACGCTACAGTTAAAGACAATCAAGCCTTTTCATTGGATAGCTTGCTTGAGACGTTTGTATTGTTAGTATTATTAATATTATTTGCTACAGTATCAATATAACAAATAGATTCATTGTTATGTGATTGTGTGCTGTAAAACGAAGCAGCTTTAGCGGCAGCACTTAAATAATTTCTTAAACCGTCAATACCGACACCTGTTTTGGCTGAAACACCAAACACGGGTACTGAATCGGCAACAATGCTCATCTGCAAATCAGATTGAACAAACAGGCTATGCTCTACTGTGGCTGGTAAACTTAATAAGTCTATTTTGTTCATTACCCAGCATTGTGGAATGCTGCCTACACCAATTTCAGTCAATACTTCATTGACTTGACGAATATGTGCATCACGTTCTGAACTGACGCAATCAATGACATGGATTAATAAATCTGCATTGAGTGCTTCTTCTAAAGTAGCACGAAAAGCTGCAATTAAAGTAGTGGGCAGCTCACGAATAAAACCAACGGTATCCGTCATAACCATCGGTTGATTATTAATGGTTAACTGACGGCTGGTAGTATCTAGTGTGGCAAATAATTGATTAGCAGTATAAGTATTGGCTTTTGTCAGCGTATTAAATAAAGTTGATTTACCCGCATTGGTGTATCCCACTACAGAAACAGTAAACACACCTGACCGGTTGCGATTACGGCGTTGTGTTAAGCGTTGTTTACGCAGTTTTTCTAATTTTTCTTTTAGCATACGAATTTTATCTGCAATAATTCGTTTGTCCATTTCAAGCTGGCTTTCACCAGGACCTCGCATACCAATGCCGCCACGTTGACGCTCTAAATGAGACCACATTTTAATTAAGCGTGTAGACAAATGCTGTAGTTGTGCTAACTCTACTTGCAGCTTTCCTTCATGGCTGTGTGCACGCAATGCAAAAATATCTAAAATAAGTGCTGTACGATCAATAACACGTACTTTAAAAATACGTTCTAAGTTACGTTGTTGAGTGGGACTTAAAGCGTGGGCAAACAATACCAGTTCAGCTGAAAATTCTTCAACGGTCGCTGCAATTTCAGCCGCTTTACCACTACCAATAAAAGTAGCGGCTTCGATTTTACTGCGACGACTAATATTTTGTGCAACCACATGGGCACCAGCACTATCCGCCAACAGTCGCATCTCCTCAATACTATCAGCAAAACCTGAATTACCTAAGTCTAGTGCGACTAAGATACATTTTTGGGATAATTTAGTAAAAGATTGAATGTGAGAATGAGTATGCAAAATATACCGTCAGTGATTATTAATTATGGCTAATTATTATTGGTAATTATTACTATTAATTATTAATGATTGGTTTTTATTATCAATCAATTAATCAATAAGTTAATCAATTAAAGGGGTCTCTGAATCATCAAAAACATCTTTTGTAGCAGGCATTGTAATAGTACGTGTTGGTACAATGGTAGAAACAGCGTGTTTATACACCATTTGAAGTGTCACTGTGTTACGAAGTAGTATCACATATTGGTCAAAAGATTCAATGTGTCCTTGTAATTTAATTCCGTTAACTAAGTACACAGACACAGATGTATTTTCTGCGTGTAATAAATTTAAAAAGTAATCTTGTAAACTAATATTTTTTTTGATGGGCATAAGAATGATGATAGTTAATAGTAAGGTAACAGCGAGTCAGTAATAATAAAGT
>JBDLSY010000028.1:0-11690 GCA_039805985.1 Pseudomonadota bacterium
ATATACTCAATACTCAATACTCAATACTCAATACATTCAATAGTCTTAATAGACTTAATAAAAGTTTTTATATGAATCAACCGCCTCAATTGCCTATTCAAACATCTATTGCTACTAATAAATCACTAGACAAAAAATTAATACTTAATCAAAGTCAAAAAACCTTAGCGATTGCATTAATAGTCTCTGTTTTATTTCATGTGTTAGGTGCAGGCTTAGTCAACTGGCGTGACCTTCATTTGGCTTCTTTGAGTAAACCAGTCAGTACAGATTTTATATTAGAAGCACAATTATTACCGCTAAAAACATCTCCAAAAAAAGTTAATATACCTACACCTATAACTGCTCTTGAAGCAGTCAAAACGTTTACAAAAAAACGTCCTACAGTAATACCACGCACTATAAAATTACCGCCAATTATTAAGACTACCGCTGATTCTTCATTAGCCAAGGTAACGCATACTTTACCTTTGGTGTTACCACCTAAGCCAATTGAAACGCCAATAGATACAGTTAATATTCCAACAGAAACCGTTTCTGATGCGGTGTTACCCACTGATAAAGATTCGCCTTCTGTTGAAGAAGATTCAACTGAAATACCACAAAAATCAGTACTCAACATACCTTTAAAGACTGATGAACTTTCCCAAAAAAACGACTTAGCAGACAATACAGTAGACAACACAGTCATTCAACCGCCACCCAGTAAATTGTCATACAACAGTTACAAATTGCCTTATCAATTGCCTGAAAATGTACAAGCCCGTTATGACACCTATAGCCAAGATGAAGCAAGCAACAGCGTAAAAAAACAACGCACTATTTTTCAGTTTAAATACTTAAAAGATGCCAAAATCTTAAACAATGAAAATAGTAATAGAACAGAGAGTAACGACCCTTACGATGTTTTGCACACCTATGAAACTGAACTAAAAACATTGTCAAATGATACTGATACTGAAACAGATTTACGCTATTTAGCCAAAGGTAATTTAACTGTTTATGACTTACGCCCCACTAGAATTGAAGAAAGTACCGCTAAAAAAAGTATGGTTGCCACTACGATAGACCGTTATATACGCAGAGCGGTTATTTCTAGCCAAGAAGGCTTTGTTGCCTATGATGATACTAGACAAGATTTATTGAGTATTATTATTCAGTTAGGCATCAATCAACAGCTTGAACCGCGTTGGTTCGTAGCAGGCACAACACAAGATTTTAAAGTGTATCGGCCCACAGGCTTAACGACTTGGCGTTTTCAAAGTCAAGGCATAGAGACGGTGAAAGTAGGTGAAAAATCGTTAGATTTGCTATATATTAAACGTGTTCCATTAGACGATCAATTAGACTACGAGGAAGAGCAACACCTTTGGCTAGATCCAAAACGCTACGGATTTCCAGTGAAAATGCGTTTTACGCGTCAAAATGGTCAAAATACTGAATTTATATTGAGTGATTGGAAAGAATAGTTTTTTATTTTTTATTTACGTAACACTAACAAGATTAACACTACTAACACTACTAGGAATGATTATGCTTTTATCTAAATTAACTTGTTTAAAAAAATTTATTTTTAAAAAATTTATTTTTAAAACTTCTCACTTTCACTTATTACTATTGATGAACTTTGTTATATACATTTGTATGTGTAATACTGTGTTAGCCAGTAAAGCGGCCACAGAAACCAAAATACCCGCTTATCAATTACCCAACACACTTAATATTCGCTACGAAACTAAAATATTAGGCTTGTCGGGCAAAAGCATTTTAAAATTTAAACGGACTGAACAGACTTATAAAGCTGAACTTAATACCTATGCCACAGTCTTATTTAAACGGTTTGAAATATTTTATGGTTCTTCAGGTTTACTCACCGCAACAGGGCTACAGCCAACGTATATACAAGAAAAACGTCTACAAAAACCACTAATTACCACCAAATTAGATACAAACACACAACAGGCAATATCCAGTCAATCAGGCGTACTGCCTTACGAGCCCAACAGTGTTGATGTATTAAGTGTTGCAATTCAATTAGCAGCTTTGCAACAACTCAATCCGCGTTGGAAGAAAATAGGTACATCACAAGATTTTAAAGCTTATCGCCCTAGTGGGCTGACTACTTGGCGATTTGAAAGCCAAGGTATTCATACCATTATCGTGGCTGGAAAGGTAATAGAAACACTGTACATTAAACGTATTCCGATTGACCCTAAGGAAGAGGCTGATGAGCAACATTTATGGTTAGACCCTATGCGTTATGGGTTTCCTGTAAAAATGCGGTTTGTTGATAAAAAAGGCCATAGTGCCGATATTTTAATGGTTGATTGGCAAGAATCATAATTATTTACATATTAACTATAACCCATGACCCCACTTAACTTATCCAATAACGCACTTTTTTCATGGCTACGCAATAGCCTATATGATGACAATTATGTACAGCATTTATTAAACCTGCAAATTGCCACAGAGACCACACATACGCTATACAATTGGTTAAAAGAACATATTGCCATTACGCAAAACACCACCAATAACGAAGCCCAACTAGAAGATGAGTTTGTTAAACCGCTGCTAGAACAACTGGGTTGGTACAGTGTTAAGCAAGTTGGTTTAACCGCACAAGGCAAGTTTCAAGAACTAGACTGGGCATTAACTTTAAGCGATAATGCCGCCCAAACCCTCAAAGCCAGCCGTGATCCGCAGTACATTACCGCGATTGTAGAATGTAAGTCGCCTGCTATTGCCTTAGACAATGGCAAAGCCAACGCCACTAACCCGCATTTTCAATTGATGCAGTATCTGAATATGTACCGCGTTCATTATGGCTTTTTAACCAATGGTGGCTTATGGCGTTTTTATGACAACCAAGCCTTACACAGCAAAAAAGCCTATTTAGAATTTAATTTACCCGCCCTGCTGGCAATTGCTGATACTGATGAACAAGCCCGTGCCATTGCTTTATTTGCCTTATATTTTGCCAAAGCCAGTTATACCGCAACTATTGACGGGGCTACAACGCCGATTCAAAGTACCACAACGTATGCCGCTGACTACGCCTTTGAACTAGAAAGCAATTTAAAGTCTGTGATTTATGGCACAGATGGTGAAGATTCTTTGTTTGAACGGATTGGACAAGCTATTCATACTGCCTCACCCACTGCCCCATTAGACCAAGTGTATGAAAATGCGATGGTATTACTCTATCGCTTACTGTTTATTGTGTATTTTGAAGACAATAACCGCAGTTTATTAGAGGCTCACCCACACTATCAACAACACAGTTTAAGCCGTTTAAACGAAGGCTTGAAGCTGACAACGCCCAGCACTGAACGCCTACATAACGGCATTTATGAATTACGTCATTTATTTACACTATTAAATGAAGGGGCAGCCGACATCAATATTCCGTTATTTAATGGCGGTTTATTTGACCCTAGCAAAGCCCCGTTATTGGCAGTACCTAAATTATTTAACAATGCAGTATTGCGTGAATTATTGGCACAATTACTGTATAAAACTCAAGCGGGCAAAGCTTTGTTAAGTGTGCGGCGTGATTATAAAAATATGTCTATTACGCATTTAGGGCGAATTTATGAAGGCTTATTGGAATACCGCTTTATTCAAGTCATCGGTGAACGCCCCACTTATATTGCCTATAAAAAAGGCAAAACCACCACTGATGCGTATTTATCGGCTTATGAATTAGCCGTATTTAAAAAAGCCGCGGCTAAAGATAAAAGCATTAGTATTTTGCGTGAAGATGCCTTGCGTGAAGGACAAATTTATTTACGCAGTGCCAGCAATAGCCGTAAAACCACCGCCAGTTATTACACACCCACGGAACTATCTAGTTTTTTAATCAAAGCAGGCATTGACCGTGCTGTAGACGTAGATAAAAAAGCTATCGCCAGTTTAACTATTTTAGACAATGCCTGTGGCAGTGGGCATTTTTTAGTGGAGGCTTTAGGCTATTTATCGCAACGGGCTTTAGCCAGCATAGACAGCGAACCTGAATTACACAGTTTACTAGAACAAGAACGTATTAAAATTACTGAACAAATTGATGCTTTAGCATTAAACGTTGAGCTAGATGACGCCCAAATTTTAAAACGGGCTTTATTAAAACGCTGTATTTATGGCGTAGATTTGAACCCATTTGCCGTAGAACTCACACGGCTTAGTTTGTGGATTGATTCGTTTATTTTTGGCACACCATTAAGTTTTATTGAACACCACATTCAACACGGCAACGCCTTAATGGGGGCAACGCAAGCCGAGTTTTTAGCCTATACCCGCAGTGCTGCCGCGACTGATTTATTTGCTGAACAAGATTTACACACCGAATTTATCGCTTTAGGCGATGTAATGGCGGAGTTGTCCGCTTTACGCGATACGACCAGTGCCGAGATTCAACAATCCAAAATTATTTATAAAAGCAAAATTGCCCCAAAATTAAGTAAACTGTCCACGGCGTTAAGTCTAATCAGTACGCGTAAACTGTGGGCAGCCCAAGGACGACACGGCGATGTTAAAGCACTGGACGCACAACCCGATTTAGCAGCTGCCTTGTTTAATAAAGGCTTAACCTATTTGATTGATTTACCCAATGCCACTGTCGCCGAACAATTAGTCATTGAACAAGCCAACGCTCGCCGTACCGAATTGGCCGCTACAGTGGCACAGATTGAAACCTGTGCCGCCCAACACCATTTTTTGCATTATGAAATTGCCTTCCCCGAAGTATTCGCCCACCCTGACAAAAGCCGACAAGGCTTTGATTTAATCTGTGGTAACCCACCGTGGGATAAAACTAAGTTTTCTGATGCTGATTTTTTCCCGCAATACCACAGCAACTACCGCAGCTTAAAAAACAGCGAAAAAGCCGCAGTACAAAAAGAACAACTTGCCAAGCCTGCCGTGAAAGCCGCTTATGATGCCGCCAAAACTGCCACAGAACACGCTAATAATTATTACAAAACAGGCTTTCCACTCAATGCTGGGGCAGGCGATGGCAACTTATTTCGTCTGTTTGTGGAACGTAATTTAAACTTGCTAAAAAGTGGCGGTAGTTTAAATTATGTCTTGCCCAGTGCTTTGTTGTTTGAAGAAGGTTCGTTAGCACTACGCCAGCATATTTTTAAAGCTATGCAGATGCCGTTTTTTTATAGCTTTGAAAATAACGCAGGACTGTTTGAAGAAGTCCACCGTAGTTATAAGTTTGCCATGATGCAAATCGTCAATACGCCACTCACCGTCAAGCAGGCAGAGACTTACGCCATAGATACCGCTTTTTATTTAGGACGGGTAGCCGATTTAGCACAAGACGGCATTAAAACGCCATACTCTTTGGCATTGTTAAAACAACTATCGCCCGAACAATGGGCAATGATGGAGTTAAAAAATGCAGCCGATTTACCGATTTTGCAGCGTTGCTACACTGCCTTTACCCCGTTGCATGAACGCTGGTTAAACTTCCGCCGTGAATTAGATATGACTAATGACAAGGATTTATTCCTTGAAACGCCTGCCATAGGGCAGGTATGTTGCCCCTTGTTTGAAGGCAAGATGATTTGGCAGTACACCGCACAATTGGCTAAACCGCAATATTGGTTGAATCAAACTGACTTTGACCAACGCCTCGCCAGTAAAGAGCTGTATCGTATGGCACAAGATTTTGGTGTAACCCGTGCCGAAGCCGAGAAACATACTCACGCTATACGCTATGACCGTGAATTTTATCGCATCGCGATTCGTGACGTTTCTAGTGATACTAACGAACGCACCTTAATTGCCACAATTCTCCCTAAAAATGTTGGGGTAGGCAATACTTTAAATATGACTATTCCAAAACGGTATGTGTTACATGGTGAAGGCGCAACAGCAACGGCAGGTATTCAAGAGATTAGCGGCTTGCGCTTGTTGTTTGCTTTAGCATGGTTTAACAGCTTGCCCGTTGATTGGTTAATGCGTTTTATGGTACAAATTCATGTCAATCAAACCTACCTTTATCGTTTGCCGATGCCGCAACCCACTGATGAGGAGATTCTTGCCACACCCGCATTTAAAACCTTGGCTAAAAATGCCGCGTTGCTGACCTTGCACAGTGATTGGACGGCGTTTGAACCTTTGGCGGCGTTGTTTGATGTTAAGCGTGATGATTTGCCTAAGACTGATGAGCAGTACGACCGTTTGCGTTATCAAAATGATAAGCTGGTGGCTGAATGTTATGGTTTAAACGCGGCGGATTTGCGTCATATTTTAAAAGGATTTCCCGTGATGCTAAAAAAACGCCCAGAATATGGGGCGTTGTTTGGGTGAATGTAGGGGCGAACCTTGTGTTCGCCCAATAATTAAATAAAAACAGGGCGAACACTAAATGAATATTAAATATTTAGGGCGAACACGAGATTCGCCCCTACGTCTAAATGAATATTAAATTTTACTTTCTTATTTTCAGCCATACGTTTATTATTTTTAACCGGCTGTTTAAAACAGGCCCAAATTTCCACGCTTCTATTTTTTCGTTGATTAGCCTTTTGCCTGTCATTCCTACATACTAACCGTGGGCATAGTAAACCAGTTTTTGTAATTTCATTCCACTTGAATAATACTGTACTATATGTTGTAAGTCATATATTATAAATTGTAGATTATAAATTATAAACTATAAATTTTAATTCGCTTAAAGGTAAATAATATTCACACAATATTCATAAAATCTATACAAAATATAGATTTTAAAGTACCTTTAAACCATTCAATTACTTTTTAATTACCCTTTATGAAACACACTATTAAAATCAAATCATTGTTTATAACCGCAGCGATTAGTACTGCCTGTGTTGTGTCTGCACAAACTGCACCACAAATTATTAAAATTGACGGTTCATCAACCGTATTTCCAATTACTGAAGCGGTGGCAGAAGACTTTCAAATTGCTAACAAAGGCACTAAAGTAACGGTAGGTATTGGTGGCACTGGAGGCGGTTTTAAAAAATTGTGTCGCGGTGAAATTGACATCTCTAATGCTTCGCGTCCCATTTTAAAAACTGAAATGGAGTTGTGTGCTAAAGCAGGTATTAAATACATTGAATTGCCTATTGCATTTGATGCTTTAACCGTGGTCGTGAATCCAAAAAATAGTTTTTTAAAATCAATAACGGTTGAAGACTTAAAAAAAATATGGGAGCCAGCGGCACAAGGCAAAGTAAAAACTTGGAAAGATGTCAATCCATCTTGGCCTGCAACACCTTTAAAGCTGTATGGTCCTGGTGCTGATTCAGGTACTTTTGATTATTTTACTGAAGCGGTAGTGGGCAAAGCTAAATCAAGCCGAGGCGATTATACTGCCAGCGAAGATGACAATGTATTAGTACAAGGTGTAAGCCGTGATGTGGGTGCATTAGGTTACTTTGGTTTTGCATACTATATTGAAAATAAAGCTAAATTAAAGGCCGTAAGCATTGTTAATCCAAAAACTAAATTAGCTGTTGAACCTGGTATTGATAGTGTTGCTGCTAATACTTATATTCCTTTATCGCGTCCTTTGTTTATTTACGTGTCGGCTAAATCGCTAGAAAAACCTGAAATTGTTAAGTTTGTGGACTACTACTTAACCAATGGTGGAAAGTTATCTAAAGAAGTGAAATTTTTTCCTTTGTCGCCTGCTGACTACTTGCACGCTAAAGCAAACGTAAAAGTACGTAAAACAGGTACAGCGTTTGGTGGTACACCTGAAGTAGGCGTTAAAGTCAGTGATTTACTTAAACGTGATCCTAAGGAATAATTCATAAATATTGAAATAAATATATGTATATATAAATATATAGTAATTTAAAATAAAAGCCTCTCTTTCTTGTCAAGGAGGGGCTTTTTTATCATTACACTTATAAAATAATAAATAACAAAATAATATACAAAATAATATAACAAACTCTGTAATTTTAATAACGTATATTTTTATAGTGTAAAACGAATAATGCAAAATGGCTTTTAAATATTTTATTGCCTACAACTTAATATGAAAATATAGATTCAATGACACACACTACCGCAATCGTATCTTCTATGTCCTTAAAGGCTGTTGTTTCAGACCGTTTACGTAAACGTATCAGCCGAAATATATTGGCAACAGGGATTGAATTTTTATTGTTATCTGCTGCTTTGGTAGCAGTGGCAACTACTGTAGGTATTGTCTATGTATTAGTCAGCGAATCATGGTCATTTTTTCAACAAATACCATTCAGTCAATTTTTAACACAGCGTGAATGGACACCTTTATTTGACAACCCACAATTTGGAATTATGGTGCTGCTATCAGGTACGGTAGTCAGTTCTGCGGTTGCGTTGGCGGTCGCATTACCCTTAGGGACTGCGATTGCTATTTATTTATCAGAATTTGCTAAGTCACGTACGCGCGAATGGGTTAAACCTTTATTAGAATTATTATCAGGTATTCCAACTATTGTGTATGGTTATTTTGCTTTAATGTGGGTGACACCTTTGTTACAAAAAATAATGCCTGAATTATCGGGATTTAATTTGTTGTCAGCGGGTCTAGTTATGGGCGTTATGATTGTTCCTTATGTCAGTAGTATGGCAGAAGATGCTATGCGTGCAGTGCCTATGTATTTACGCGAAGGTTCGTTTGCTTTGGGGGCAACGCGTCTACAAACTGCCGTAGGAGTGGTGATGCCTGCTGCCACATCGGGCATTGCTTCAGCCTATATTTTAGGCATTTCTCGTGCTATCGGTGAAACCATGATTTTAGCGGTTGCGGCAGGTATGCAGCCTAATTTGACGCTTAATCCATTAGAGCCCGCTGCCACAGTAACCGCATTTATTGTGCAAGTTGCTTTAGGTGATTTACCACACGGTAGCCTTGGATACCAAACTATTTTTGCTGCCGGACTCACTTTATTTGTAATGACTTTATTTTTTAATATATTGGGTCATATTTTGCGTAAAAAATTGCGTAATCATTATTAATAAGTTTATTTTTAGCTTATTCGTTTATTTTTTAGCTCTTTTAATGCAGCATTTTTAATGAGCTTTTTTAAAAACAACTTCAAAAATGATAAATGATTTTAAAAAAAATGCAAAAATATTGGTAATAATCAGTTTACTAATTGTTAGCCCACACATTAACGCAGATACATCTGATGTACATATCAACGTTGAAGTAAATGAGACCCTGTTAAACCTACATAATAGATACCGATTTGAAAAGGGTGCGTCTACTTTATGCTTATCATCTAAATTATTGGACACTGCAAATAAATTTTGTCGCTATATATCAAATACTGATGACTTTGCACATCACAGTCGTAACGGTAATCATTTGGTTAGCCGTGTTGAACAATCAGGCTATCAGTGGAGCAGTTTAGGTGAAAATATTGGTACGGGTTATAAAGATGAGTTGCGTGTTATGATAGCTTGGATTAATAGCCCTAGTCATGAAATAAATATTAGGAATCCTATTTTTACCCAAGTTGGGTTTGCACAGTGTAATCGTCCAGATAAACCCAATTATTGGGTTGCTGTGTTTGGTACTTCTAGTACAGAATCATGTATAGATAGCCACACAAATTAAATTGATTTTAATGTAATTAGTTTTAGCTAAACGCTTAAAAATATAAAAAATATATAAAGTATATAAAAAATATAAAAAATATAAAATATTTGAAACACTCAAGACATTACTAAAATAACAAGGTCATATATGGTTAAATTTTTACTCATTATTTTGGGTGCTCCCCTATTAATGGCTGCTATATTTGCGTTAATTGTCGGTGCAAGCATTCGCTATTTGTTAAAAAAAATAGGTGTTTTGAAGACTTTACCTCATATTCAAACACAGGATTTGCCCCGTAAAATAAATAAAAAAAACACCTCAAAAAAAACGAATAGTGCTGAATTGTTAGAACCCTGCCCGCACTGTGGTGTGTATGTAAGGCATGCAGATTTTGATACGCATCAAGCCTCTCACCGTTAAATAAAAATAAATTTAAAACAATAAATTTGTAATAATAAATTTGTAACAATAAAGTCGGTTAGTTTACTCTATGCTTAAATATCAACCGATATCTAAACACGCTGATGATGAAGCAGTAGATGCCAGTAAAGTTCGTCGTTTAGGTTTATTAACGGTGCTACGCTTAATATTAGCCAGTATTATGATGATTTCGTTAATATGGCGCTTTAATATGCTGCCTGATAACGACAGTAATAAAAATGCCCAGCCGATGATTATCGCAGCTATTTATACAGTAGCCGCTTTAATTGGCTGGCGTGTTTTAGCCAGTAAAACTCTAATGTGGCGAGGTGTTTTATTTGCTCAATTAATGATAGATGTGATTGTAATTAGCTTATTGGTTGCCAGTTTAGGCGGTAGCGATGGCGGTTATAGTGTGTTATATGCTATACCCATTATTGCGGCGACAACGTTATTAAGCCGACATTTAGCTTTTTTTATTGGTGCAATTAGTTTTATTACTCTAATGTTAGATGCACTGCGAAGGTTTATTTTTTTAGGACAATCTGTTGATTGGTTATTACTAGGTTTGTATGGTTTGGCTTTTTTTGTGTGTATTAGTTTATTGCGTTTAGCCACTGAACGTGCAGACCACAATGAAGTTTTAATACGACAAGCACGTATGTCTGCTGTCTTAGTCCAAGAAGTGCAGGAACAACACTTGCCTGAAGATACCTTGGCTTGGCTTGTCTTTGATGATGAAGGTGTCGTTCATTTACTCAATAAAAGTGCGCGTAGCTTGGCTTGGCAAGCGAATGTTTTATTAGAGATAGGTTACCAAATTACACCTAGCAGCCCATTATCAACTTGGTTCAATGCCCGTGATACACTTGAAGAACAAGTGATTATTTGGCCTCCAGAAACACTGATAAGTCCTGATGATACTCTGCAACAGGTCAGTCAAAATGTATATTTAAAAGTCTCATTGTTGCCACAGTTGTCGCACATGACTGCTTTGAATTTAGAACTCGCCAGTACGCGTACATCTCGTCAGCAACAGTCACAATTGGCTGCAATGGGACGTATTTCTGCTAGTATTGCACACGAAATTAGAAACCCATTGGCAGCGATTAGTCAAGCAGCTGAACTATTACAAGAAGGCAATGCTTTAACTCACGCCGATAACCAATTGGTTGCCTTAATGTTGCAAAACACTTACCGTATCAATCGAATTATCTCTAATTTATTATTGTGGTCAAAGGGTATAAAGACAACACCTAGCTTGTTATTTCCTAACGAATACTTGGCTAATTTAGTGGAAAAAATGACTGATGAGCTGGCTATTCCTACAGGCCGTATTATTTTTCAAGCACTTGATTTTTCACAGCCGTCAGTCAGTCAATACAGTCAGTATCAAATACAGTTTGATACCGATCACTTGTACCAAATTTTGCATAATTTATTGAGCAACGCTATGCGTTATGCCCGACAAGAAAATGACAGTATTGTAGTTACACTGTATCCTCGTGGTAAACATTTAGGTTTGTGTGTCATTGACAATGGTGAGCCTGTTGCTGAATCAATAGCAGCTAATTTGTTTGAGCCGTTTCAAAGTACTGCTAAACAAGGCACTGGTTTAGGGCTTTATTTATCACGAGAATACGCAGTGGCAAATCAAGGTGCTTTACAGTTGTTTGAAGGGCTACAATTA